>CAZZNC010000084.1:0-1429 GCA_964655405.1 uncultured Anaerolineaceae bacterium
GAGATCGGCAAAAATGCCATTTCCATGATGGCCCGTGCGATTCTGGCGTTGGATAGGATGCCGTTGCCGTACAAGAAAACGCCCGCTTTCCCCGGGCGTAAACCCCTATTTACCTTTCCGACCATGATTGAGGGTGGCGTTTCGGTCAACGCTGTGCCGGATACGTGCGTGGCCTATGGGGACGTGCGGGTGCTGCCCGGCGCCGACGCGGAGGCCGTCGAGCGTTTGATCCGCGAAAAGTTGGATGCGATCTCTGGCATGGAGTACAAGTTGGAACGTTTGCTCTATGTGCCTCCGGTAGAAATTCCGCCGGAAACGGAGACCGTGCAAATTCTGGTCAAGCACACCGCCGCATTGACCGGTCGGCAGCCCACCACACGCGGTTGTGGCCCTTGGAACGACGGTTGGATGTTCATTTCGCGCGGCATACCGGCGATCTGTGGCTTTGGCCCGAACGGAGCCGGTGTCCATGCGCCCGACGAATATGTGGAGCTGGAAAGTCTGCTCACTACAACGCGCATTTTGGCGCGCGCGGTGGTGGACTATCTAAGCGGTCAGTAGTGCACGGGGACGCTAGAAAGTCGCACAAATGTCCTATTGTGCTATAATGGGACGGGAATGTCGCACCGTGTTTCGTGCGTATGCGTAGAGTTATTGGAGCGGCGTTCACTCAGTGCATTGTACGTCCCCGTCCCGCAAAATCACACCCGCCCAATCTGTTGACCTAAACCAGGTGCGAAGATGGCTAAATTTCTCAAGCGGCGTAAGGACAAAGACGAAGAAAACGAAGAGCGACCGGCGCGCTCGACGGGCAAACGCCCGTCAGCAGTAGGTCGCACGCCTGCCTTCACCTCCGGCAGCGCGCGCGGGTCCCGTTCTTCTTCTGCCGGACGTGGCGCTACCCAGGACAAAGGCGGACGCTGGAAATCTCCCTGGAACAAGGGTGACAAAGAAGACGAAGACGAGAAAGACAAAAGTGGGCGCTGGAGAAAATCGCCACTGCGCAAGACCGGCGACACGGACAAGAGCAGTGCACGCCGTCCGGTGACAGGACGCACGGGCAGTTCGCGTTACGGCGCAGGGCGCAATGATGCAGACGAGGACGACAAAAAGAAAAAAGGCGGACGATTAGGGCTGGGTTTGCGCCGCAGCAAAAGCAAAAAAGACGCCGACGAGAAAGACTCTTCCGCCCCACGTACCGGCACGTTCCGTTCCCGCACAGGGTCGCGTCCGAAAACGGGGAGCACCTCGGGCAGTCGCTACGGTGGACGCTCGCCTTTTGCCAGCGCCCGCGATGAGGACGAGGACGAAGACGACGCCCCGCGCACCGGCACGTTCCGTTCCCGCACGGGGTCACGTCCGAAAACGGGAAGTACCTCGGGCAGTCGCTACGGTGGACGCTCGCCTTTTGCCAGCGCCCGCGATGAGG
>CAZZNC010000084.1:1529-8280 GCA_964655405.1 uncultured Anaerolineaceae bacterium
ACGAGGACGAAGACGACGCCCCGCGCACGGGCACGTTCCGTTCCCGCACGGGGTCGCGCCCGAAAACGGGGAGCACCTCGAGCAGTCGCTACGGCGGACGTTCCCTTTATGGAAGCAAGCGCGATGACGACGAGGACGAAGACGACGCCCCGCGCACGGGCACGTTCCGTTCCCGCACGGGCACGGGAACGGGCACAGGTGGCACATTTACGCGAGGCCGTACCACAGGCAAACAACCGCCCCGTTCGGAATCCCAACGGCGGGCTTTCGGGGGACGTTCTGTGCCTTCGGTGGTGGACAAGAAAAAAGAAGAGGGCAAAAAGAAGAGCAAGCGTCCCTCGCTTCCGGCTTTTGGCAAGAAGAAAAAAGACGACGGCAAAGATAAGAAGAAAAGCAGCAAGCCCGCGAAAAAACCGTTTTCGCCTACCCGTCGCTCCAGCCGTGGCACACAGCCTACGACTTCCGACGCTCGCCGTTCGTTTTCGTCAGGGCGTGAATCTTCGACCTCCACACGCACCTCGAACCGGGGCGCTCGCACGACCTCTCCGACGCGCACCACCGGCACGGCAGGCGCGGGACGCAGCCGCGCTGCCAGCCGCCCTGGGGCTGGGGCGCGGGCCAGCACGGCTACGTCCAGGCGACCGGCACGCACTGCTGCTAGAGAGCTGCCGCGCGAAAAAGGCGCGCTGACGTGGCATCAAGGGATGGATTTCGACCGCAAAATCGATCTGATCGGCGTGGCACTGGTGGCATTTGCCCTGGTGACGTTCTTCGCGGTCACGCCGTCTGTTTCCTTCGGATTGCTGCCGCAACCGACCGGTGGCTTGACGGGCCGGCTCGACCATGTGTTTGCGCAACTTTTCGGCTGGGGCAAAATTTTCGTGCCTTTCGGCGTGGGCGCGGTGGGCATTTGGTTGATGAAGGAGAGCTTTGAAGGGCGCGGTATTCCGATCCCGATCTTCAAGATATTGGGCGTGACGTTGCTTTTTACCGGCGCGTTGGCTTGGATACACATGATCGAGCTTTTCGACAATGTGCAACCTTCGGTAGAAGCCTTCCGCCCCTATTCTTACGCGCTGGCGGTAGAACAAGGACGCGGCGGCGGTTGGTTGGGGCACGAGATCTACATTTTTCTGCTGAGCCAATTGCTGGACTTCGGCACGGTTTCTGTGTTGGTTGCGTGGATGGTCATGGGCGCGATGTTGGCCTTCAATTTGACGGTTGTGCAGTTGGTGGCCTACGTCACTGCCCTGTTCGGCTTTTTGCATCTGCGGGGCGGCAAAGAACGCCGCGCAGCGCAAGAGATCGCCAAAGCCGACAACGTCCCCTTGCAACGGGGCCTCGATCAACAGTTGCCCTTGCAAGCGGCCGCCGGTGCAGCGGGCGCGGCAGCCGGTGCTGCTGCGGTGGTGGCTGCCGACGCTCCGACACGGCGTCGCTTGCTGGGGCGGCGTAAGCGTGCTGCCGAAGCGGAGCACGTCGAGAATGCTACGCCTGCCCGTCCTGCACTGCGTCGCGGAACTGTGCTGCCCCCCTCTGTCCCCGAGGAGCAGCCGGAAGAAACCCCTGATGCAGCGCTGGCGGAAAATGCTTCCCCCGCTCGCCCGACGTTTTCCCGCCGGCCTGGTGGTGACCCGTCTTCTAAGCGCGCGAAACGGTCGGGTGACGCGCTCGACGCGATTTTGGATGAAGATGAGGATGAAACGCCCCGTGCACCTGTGCGTCCATCCGGCGCGGAGCGTTCCACCGAACGCCCCGCACGTTTTGGGACGCGCCCCCGCTTGGGGATGCCCAACACTATTCCAGAAGACGGCGAGGCCGAAAGCTCCAAGTTGCCGGTGCGTTCCCGCTTAGGCTTGCGGCGCAAACATGACGAGACCGCCGACGCTGCACCCTCTGCAAAAACAGAAACGTCCGCCGACGCGCCGCGCAAGGGACGCAAATTACCCTTTGGGCGGCCCAAGCGTGGTAAGGATGCAGAAGAAGCGCCCCACGTTGCTTCCACTCCAGAGGACAAGACCTCTGCGGAAAAGAGCGAGCGGCGACGGCTGGGTTTGGGATTGCGTAAGCGTCAGAAAGATGACCAGAAAGATGAAACGACACCGGCTTCCTCCGAGGAACGCACGGCGCTAGGCGCGACGGCAGAGGCTGGTGAGGCCGAAGGCACAGGCGAAAAAGCGCAAGGACGGCGCTTGGGTGGCTTTTTGAAACGACGGCAAGCGTCCAATGACACGGAAAGTACGCAATCGGTCTCGTCTCCGGAAGACGACGCCAAGTCGGAACGCGCACCGGCCTTCGTTGCTGCGTCTGCTGGGACACGTCCCCCCGCCGACGAAATGTCTGCCGAGGATAAGTCCGCCGGCAAGCGGTCTTCTCCCTTCGGACGTTCGCCCCTCCGCCGGCCCTTTGGCAAGACGGAAAGCGAAGAAAGCTCCGAAACGCCGGAGGACGAAACGGCGGTCGCCACGCCAGAGCAATCCGAAGCCCGCGCCCCGGCGCGGCCCAGCCCATTGGCACAGAAAGACGAGCGCGCGCCGCGCGTTCCGCGATCATCGGCTCGGACAGTGGAAGAGGCGGACGAGGAAGACGAAATCGGAGTTGCGGACAAGGCCACCGCCCCATCCGCTGACGACGCGACAATTGGCAACTCGGCACAGCCGCAACGTTCCCGCTTGGGCACGCCGCGCGCCGCCGTGCTCGGCGCAGCATCTGGCGCAAACTTGGCTGCTGCTCGCTCCGAAGAAAACACGTCCGACGCAGACGATGCGGCAGAAAATGAAGAGCCGCGCGTCCCGCTGCGTCCGTTGCGTCCGAGCACCGCTCCACGTGCTGCGCGGGGCGCTGCGCCGGACGCGAACGAAAAAACAGCGGACGCGCCGCAGCGTCCAGCCACTCCCGCACGTCCTGCGCGACGCCCGAGTGTCGTGCGTCCTCGGCCCACCGACTCGGCAGATAAGCCAGCGGCCAAGCCCGAGGCGCCTGCGCACACCATCGGTGCAGACGTGATCCGTCGCCGTTCCTCGTCGTCGGCCCCGAGCGAAAAGCCTTCGATGCCAGCCGCAGCGCGTGCTGAGGAAAAGACGGCTACACCTGCGCAGGAAGCCACGCGGTCCGCCGCTGATGCGCCGACTTTGCCGCTGGAAAAGCCCGAGGCTGCGCCTGCTCCGCGTACTCCGAAGCAGCCCGCCAAGCCTCCCGCTTCCAAAGCCGAGCAGCCGAAACGCAAGCCACAAAGTGCAGACAAGCCAGCCGACGCACCGGCGCGTTCAGACGTGCCGATCCGTCGCCGCTCGGCTGAAGGGCGCGGCGTTTCGGCGATTGCTGCGTCTGTCCCCGCCAAATCGCGCAAACCCGCTCGGCCAAAGCCGGAAACCCCAAGCGCAAAGGACGCCCGCCCCTCGGCGCGTAGCGCGCCGCCGGATTGGGAAGTGCCGAACTTCGAGACGTTGCTGCGCAAAGGCGACGAGCAGCGTATCAACGATGAAGTGCTGTTGGAAAAAGCGCGCGTCATCGAAGATACGCTTGCCAGCTTTGGCGCGCCCGGGAAGGTGGTGGAAGTCAACCCCGGGCCGGTGATTACCCAATTTGGCGTCGAGCCGGACTATGTGATCGGGCGCGGTGGCAAAAAGACGCGCGTCAAAGTAAGCGCTATCGCACGCCTAGACGCCGATCTCGCGTTGGCGTTGGCTGCCCGTTCCATTCGTATCGAAGCGCCGGTGCCCGGCAAGGGCTTCGTGGGCATCGAAGTGCCCAACGACCAGGTGTCGCTGGTCGGGTTGTACGACATCATGGAAGCGCCAGAATTCAGCCGCCTCGATTCCAAGTTGCGCTTGGCGCTGGGGCTGAGCGTGGACGGCACTCCGGTTGCCGCCGACTTGACCGCCATGCCGCACTTGCTGATCGCCGGTACGACCGGCTCGGGCAAGTCTGTTTGCGTCAATGCGATCATTTCGTGCTTGCTGCTGCAAAATTCGCCGGAAGATTTGCAGTTCATCATGGTGGACCCCAAGCGCGTGGAGCTGACCGGCTACAACGGCATCCCCCACTTGGTCGCGCCGGTGGTGGTGGAACTGGAGCGCATCGTTGGGGTGCTGCAATGGATTCAGCGCGAGATGGAAGAACGCTACCGCAAATTTGCCGCTATTGCTGCGCGCAATATCTTGGATTACAACCGCAAAGTGGGCGAAAGCGGCGACAAATTACCTTACTACGTGGTGGTGGTGGACGAACTGGCCGACCTGATGATGCTTGCGCCGGACGAAACCGAACGGCTGCTTGCACGTTTGGCGCAAATGGCCCGCGCCACCGGCATCCATTTGATCATCAGCACACAGCGGCCCAGTGTGGACATCATCACCGGCTTGATCAAGGCCAATTTCCCTGCGCGTATCGCCTTTGCAGTGGTGTCGTCGGTGGACTCGCGCGTGATCTTGGATCAACCCGGCGCGGAAAAGTTGTTGGGACGCGGCGATATGCTCTTCCAGTCACCGGACGCGGCAGCCCCGCTGCGTATGCAAGGCGTGTTTGTCTCCGACGATGAGATCATGGCAATCACACGCTACTGGAAAGAACAGATGCTCAAACGCGCCGACGCCACCGGCAAGCGGGAAACGCTCGCCTCGCCGCGTGGCTCGCTGGAATTCGACCAGATGCGTTCCGGCAGCGCGCGATCCCTGCATACACCCTCAGGGCCAGCGAAGCAGTCGCCATTGTGGGAAGAGCAAGGCGCGAACAGCAGCAACGGCAGCGAAGACGCGCTTTATGAGGAGGCGGTCGAATTGGTGCAGCGGCTGAACAAGGCTTCGATCTCGCTGCTGCAACGCCGACTGCGCATCGGGTACACGCGCGCGGCCCGTCTGATCGACATGATGGAGGCCGAGGGTATCGTCGGGGCGGCGGAAAGTGGCAGCAAGCCGCGCGAGGTGCTCAAGCGGCGCGTGGAAAGCGGCGACGACTGAGCTGCTCAGATTGCACGCCCGCCGAGATCGGCGCGGCGCGCGCCCCATGCCGTCTATCAAGGGGCGCGCGCCGCGCCGTTGCAACGCCCGTGACCCTTTGGCTCAATCGGGGATCGTGATCGTTTCGATGTCCGGTTCGGGTGGCGGATAGTGCATGTCCAGCCGCTCGAGTGCCGCTACGATGGTGTTGGAGAGCACGAGGTTGCGGTACCATTTGTGGTTGGCGGGCACGATATGCCAGGGCGCGTATGCGGTGTTGCAGCGCGTCAAGGCGTCTTCGTAAGCGGCCATGTACGCATTCCACTTGGCGCGCACAGCCAGATCGCCACGTGAGAATTTCCAGAACTTCTCCGGTTTGGTCAGTCGCTCTTGGAAGCGACGTTTTTGCTCGTCTTTGGAAATGTGCAAATAGAACTTGAGGATGGTCACGCCGTTGTCGGTCAACAGCCGCTCGAAGGCGTTGATGTGTTCGTAGCGCGCCTGCCACATTTCCGGCGGCACGAGGTTTTCCACGCGCACCACCAACACGTCTTCGTAATGCGAGCGATTGAAAATGCCTATGGTGCCGCGCCCGGGCACACGTTGATGCACACGCCACAGGAAATCGTGCGCCAACGCTTCCGGCGTGGGCACTTTGAAGCTGGTCACCTGCACGCCTTGCGGATTGACCCCACGCATGACATGCCGGATACTGCCGTCCTTGCCCCCTGCGTCCATGGCTTGCAACACGATCAACAGCGCGTGTTTGTGCTCCGCGTAAAGCACCGCTTGCAGCTCGCGCAAACGGTGGCGATTGTGTTTGAGCGCCTTGCGCACGTCTTTGGGTTTGCGGTACGTGCCGGTGTTGTTCGGATCGTAGTCGGCCAGATGCACAGGCTGGCCGACCGGCGGGCACAACGGTTGTTCACTCACGAGAAGCCTCCCCCTGGGTTACGAGCGATGACCTGATCGTACACGTTCAGCAAACGCGGGGCAATGACCGTCCAGTCGTAATGAGCTTGCACAAAGCGCTGCCCTGCTCGGCCCAACGCTTCACGCTGCGCAGCGTCCCGCAGCAATTCGATCACCACCTGTGCAAATTGAGCCGCGTTGTTTGCCAGGCGCAGCTCGCCCCCATCGTGTACATCCAGCCCTTGCGCGCCGGTTGGCGTGCTCACAACGGCTTTGCCTGCGGCCAACGCTTGGAGCAATTTTAGCCGCGTACCGCTGCCCATGCGCATCGGCACGACGTAGACGGTCGCTGCGCTGAGGAAGGGGGCTACGTCCGGCACCCATCCCGTGATTTGTACCTCATCCCGTTCACGAAGCGCGCTCAGCCGTGCATGGGGACGGCTGCCCACGACGAAGAACTTAGCTTCCGGCACATGCGCGCGCACACGTCCGAGCACCTCGTCTGCGAACCACAGCGCCGCGTCCACGTTGGGCCGGTAGCTCATCGAGCCGGTGAAGACCAGCGCCGCCGTGCCCAAGTCCAAGCTGCTGTCTAGCTCTGCGTAGCGCGCAGCGTCAATGCCGTTGGGTACGACGCTCACCGACACGTCCGGTGCCAGCCGACGAAATGCCGCCGCATCCGGCGCCGAAACCGCGATCACGTGTGCCACCGCGCGACATATCCGGCGCTCGAAGTGCGTCAAACGCCGCCATTGCACCCAGGAATACAGCGCCCCTACTCCGTGCCGAATGTCGCCGCGTTCGGCCAAGTAGATGCTGTGTTGCAGCTCGTACTCGGCGTTGAACGAGTCGTAGATCACTGGTGTTTGGGGTTGCTCACGGTGAATGACGGGCAAATAGGC
>CAZZNC010000085.1:0-8278 GCA_964655405.1 uncultured Anaerolineaceae bacterium
CCTCGGTGCGCACGACATAGCGATAATGGGCACGCAAACACGCCCGCCATTCTTCGAAGAATAGGTCTTCAGTGCTCATAGGACATTCCTCGTCTTTGCAACGTTGATCAGGTTTTGGCATCGGATTGTGCCAGGTCGTCGAGCAACAAACGCGCGCGTTCTACCAGCGGAGCCGCCCAGTCCAACAGCTCCACCAGTGCATCGGGATCGTTGTAACGGTCGTCCATGCTTTGCAAGATGTGCCACAGCCGCATCGCTTCTGGCGTGTTGCCCAGGGCGTGCTGGGTGATAGCCAGACCGGCCAAGATGGACGATTCGCCGGGGAGCAGGTTATTGGCGGCGCGGAAGTCTGCTTGCGCTTCGTCGTAGCGCGCTTGGGTAAAGAGCGTTTCTCCGCGATTGATGTAGGCAATTTCGTTGTTCGGATCCAAGGCTATCGCGCGGTTGAAGTCTGCCAGCGCGCCCTGAGTGTTCCCCTGGCTTTGGCGCACCACGCCCCGATTGTTGTACGCCTCGCCGAAATTTGGGTTGAGCCGGATAGTTTCGTCCCAAGCGGCTTGAGCCTGGGCAACGTCCCCGTCTTCGTAAAACTGCACGCCTTGACGGAAGTATTCTTCGGCTTGCAGTTCGGCATCGGTGGGGGCGGGCTGTTCGGTGGCTTGTTCCAATTTGCGCAGCACGACGGTGTTGTCTTCCGGCGGCGCGGGCTGAATTTCGCCTTCTAGCAACACGAGGAAGCGTTTGCGCAACCGTTCCATGCCTTCCTCGAAAAACTCGTGATAGAGCGTCACGCCGCTGTAATTTGGCAAATCGGCGAGTTTGCCGGTGAGGTGGGCGGTGGCTTCTTCAAAGCGAAAGCCGTTGACCATCACCGGAACGATGTTGCGGCGCAGCTCCAACGCGAACTCGATCTCGCGGCGTAGCCAGTCGTTGGCATCGGCGCAGCGGTCGAGCGTCCCTGGGGTGAGGATGAGCAAGAAATGGGCGCGGGCAGCGATTTGATTCAAGATCACCGGCCCGAACTGCCCTTGGTTGATGCTTTCCACATCCATAAACACGTCGTAATCGTGAGCGCGCAAATCTTGAAAGATGGCACGCGCGATGAAACGACTAAACTGGCGGCGATAGCTGATGAAAACGGTATGATACGGGACGCTTTGGGTCATGGGGTTGGGTTCCTTATGTGCAAAACGGCCCACATTGTTTATTATCCGCGCCACCCCGACGCTGCGCAAGCCTGGTATAATCCTTAACAGCGCGGGCATGACATCCCGCGCAATGTGCCCATTACACAAAATACAGAGGAGGCCTCAACGTGGGCAATCTAGGAACGCCTGAACTGATTTTGGTCTTGGCCGTCGTGGTGCTGCTTTTTGGCGTGGGGCGTGTTTCCCGCATCGGCGGGGAAATGGGTTCCGCAATCCGCGAGTTTCGCAAGGGGCTACGCGGCGATGACGAGGATACCTCTACGAACGACACGCCCGACCAGAATTAACGGGAAGCGTCACCTTCGGACGATTCTTGGAACAGAGGCGACGTGGTGTTCACCTGGAAGGTGGCTTGTACTTGGCCTGTGGAATCGGCCAAGGTGACCGTTTCACCTTCTTGCCAGGCGGGTGTTTCGCGCCCCCAGTAAAGCGCGGCTGGCGTGTTCGGCCCCTGGCGAGAAAAGATCAACACACGGCTGTTGGGTTGCATACGGAACTCTGGAAAGCGGAAAACGTCGCCGCGTTCGTTGCTGAGTGTCCAGCCTTGCAAGTTCACCACGTTGCCCAAATTGCGGATCTCCACCGTTTCGTCGTTGACGTTGCCCCAGTGGGTCACATTGGCGATCACCACTTCCGCGTTGACGGCGGTGGCGGCGGGCATGACGGGCACGGCGGTGCGTGTGAGCGCGAAAGGTGTATTGGTCGGCGGTGGGGTGGGGGTGGGCGTGCTGAGCGCCGCGCAACCTTCTACCGGAATGATCAGCACGTCGCCGACGCGCAGCAGCGTATTTTCGTCCATGTCGTTGACAAGCAGAATATCGCCCGGGTAGACACCGTATTGTTGCGCAATGCCGAAAACGGTGTCTCCGGTTTCGACCACGTGGCGTACACACCCGTCGTCGGGTGGCGTGGGGGAAGGTTGCCCCGGTGGGAGGTTGGTGGGCACGGCGGGCAACAGCGCCGGGTTGATTGTGGCAACGGCGGTGATGGAAGGCACGGCGACGCCTGCCTCGGCGGGCGTGGCGGTGACCACAACCACGCGGGCGGAGCTTTGCGCCAGTGCGGTGCTGGTGAGCTGTAGTGCATCAATGGTGCTTTGGTATTCGGCAGGTTGGAGCAACTGTCCGGCGATGGGCGTGGCGGTGAGGATGACAATTTGCGTCGGGCCTTCGATGGGTTCGGCGGGGCGGTGGGCGCGGTCGAATTGAATGACGACCAGCGCAACCGCCAGAGAAACGATCACGTTTACCAAGATAAAGCCAATCAGCACCCGACGGCTCATAAACCCCACGCTCCAATAATGCTAGCTGCTCGTTTTGCGGTTGATTCGCGCCAACATAGTAGCACAACGCCCCGCGCAGGGCAACGCGCGTGCTGCCTTCGTGCGCTGGCAACTCTGCACTACCGCCGCTGTCGCGAGCGTTTATAATCAAAGACATGAAGACCTATAGAGAAGTGGATTTTGCCCCTATTGGAAGGGAAATCATGAGCGAACTCGACCCAAAAAGCATCAACACGATCCGCATGTTGGCGGTGGACGCGATCCAAAAGGCCAACTCCGGCCACCCCGGGCTGCCGCTGGGCGCCGCGCCAATGGCGTATGTGCTGTGGACACGCTTCTTGAAGCACAATCCGCGCGATCCCAAGTGGGTTGACCGCGACCGCTTCGTGCTTTCGGCTGGGCACGGCTCGATGCTGTTGTATGCGTTGCTCTACCTGACCGGCTACGACGTGAGCCTGGACGATCTGAAGCAGTTTCGGCAATGGGGCAGCATCACACCCGGGCATCCCGAGGCGGGTTTGACCCCGGGTGTGGAAACAACCACCGGCCCGCTGGGGCAAGGGTTCGCCAGCGGCGTGGGCATGGCGATGGCCGAGCGGCATTTGGCCGCGCGCTTCAACACGGACGCGCACGCGATCGTTGACCATTACACCTATGGCATCGTCAGCGACGGCGACCTGATGGAAGGCGTGGCGGCGGAAGCGGCTTCGCTGGCCGGTCACCTGAAGTTGGGGCGACTGATCTACCTTTACGACGACAACGATATTTCGCTGGACGGGCCGACCCCGCTTTCGTTCACCGAGGACGTGGGCGCGCGTTTCGAAGCGTATGGTTGGCAGGTGTTGCGCGTGGCGGACGGCAACGACTTGGACGCCATCGCGCGCGCCATCGAAGAAGCGCAAGCCGACACCGAGCGCCCGTCGCTGATCATGGTCAAGACGGTGATCGGCTACGGCAGCCCGCACAAGGCGGGCACGTCCAAAGCGCACGGCTCGCCGCTGGGCGAGGAAGAGGTGCGATTGACCAAAGAGGCGCTTGGTTGGCCTGCTGAGCCGCCCTTTTACGTACCGGACGACGTGTTGGCGCATTTCCGCCAGGCGGTGGAGCGCGGCGCGCAACAACAAGCCGCATGGCAAGCGCGCTTTGAGGCGTGGGCGGCGGCCAACGCGGAAAAAGCCGCGCTCTGGTGGCAGATGTTCGCGGACGCGCCAGCGGCGGATTGGGAGGCGATCTTGCCGCGCTTTGAGGCGGGCGAACAACTCGCCACGCGCGCCGCTTCCGGCGTGGTGCTCAATGCGATTGCCGAACACGTGCCCGCGTTGGTCGGCGGCGCGGCGAACCTGGACTCTTCCACCAAGACCACGATCAAAGCCTCCGAGGACTTCCAGGCGGGGCAATACGCGGGGCGCAATGTGCGCTTTGGCGTGCGCGAGCACGCGATGGGCGCAGTCGTCAACGGCATGGCCGCGCACGGTGGCCTGATCCCGTATAGCGCCACCTTCCTGGTCTTTTCGGACTACATGCGCGGGGCGATGCGCGTGGCCGCGCTGAGCCACTTTGCGCCGGTTTTCATCTTCACGCACGACAGCGTCGCGCTCGGCGAAGACGGCCCCACGCACCAGCCCGTCGAACATGTGATGTCGCTGCGGCTAATTCCTAATATGGACGTGATCCGTCCCGCCGACCCCAACGAGACCGCCGCCGCGTGGCGCTGTGCGGTGGAGGAACGCGGGCGGCCCACCGTGCTCGTGCTCACGCGGCAAAAAGTGCCCGCCCTGGCGCCCGACGCGGGCATAGCCGAGGGCGTGGCGCGCGGCGCGTATGTGTTGGCGGACGCGCCCAACGGGGCGCCGGACGTGCTGCTGCTCGCCACCGGCTCCGAGGTGCACTTGGCGCTGGAGGCGCGCGCTCTGCTCGCCGAGCAGGGTGTGGCGGCGCGCGTGGTCAGTATGCCGTGCTGGGAGCGTTTCGAACGCCAGCCGCAAGCCTACCGCGACGCTGTGCTGCCGCCGGACGTGCAGGCGCGCGTAGCGGTGGAGGCGGGCGTGACGCTCGGTTGGCAAAAGTGGGTCGGTGAGCGGGGCGCGCTCGTTGGCGTGGATCGCTTCGGCGCGTCTGCCCCCTATAAAGTCATCATGGAAAAATTCGGCCTCACCGCTCAAAACATCGCTGCCCAGGCGCTCGCTGTGCTGGGGCGCAAATGATTTTCGGGGCAGCGCCCCGAACCCCGCGCGCTTTTTCCTAAAAAGCGCGGCAAAAACTTGGCCTTGCTCTACGGCGCGTGCCGCGCCGTAGAGCGGGGGTGCGGGGGCAACGCCCCCGCATTCACCTGCGAGGAGCACATGATCCCAAAAACGCCTACACCTTCCCCTCACGACCGCCGTCTTTCGTTGCGAGAAGCCGCCGCGCTCGTGCGCGACGGCGACACGCTCGCGCTGGGCGGCAACATGCTTTACCGCCGACCGGTCGCTTTCGTCTACGAGCTGCTGCGCTGCCCCAACCCGCCGCGCCAGCTCACGCTG
The DNA here is from genome assembly GCA_964655405.1 of uncultured Anaerolineaceae bacterium. Taxonomy (GTDB): domain Bacteria; phylum Chloroflexota; class Anaerolineae; order Aggregatilineales; family Aggregatilineaceae; genus JALSSH01. The sequence continues at coordinate 5,013 of CAZZNC010000085.1, forward strand.
CTAGCTTTCACCGCCGCCTACGCCGCCGATTTGCTGGTGGGGGCGGGCTGCGTGCGCCAAACGCGCACCTGCTACTTTGGGCTGGAAGCGTTCGGCTTTGCACCTATGTTCACCCAAGCGGCCAATCGCGGCGCGCTCGACGTGTTGGAAGAAACCGAAGCGAGCCTCGCCTTTGGGCTGCGTGCTACGTTAGCGGGCGTAGGTTTTTTGCCTTCCACTGCCTGGCTGGGCACCGACCTGCTGCGCCTGCGTCCGGATGTGCAGACAGTGCGCGATCCCTATAGCGGGCAGGAGCTGGTCGCGTTCCCCGCCGTCCAACCGGACGTGGCCGTGATCCATGCGCTGGTGGCTGACCGGCGCGGCAACGCGCAGCTGAACAAGAATTTGGGCATTGATCCGGAGCTGGCAATGGCAACGCCCACCGTCATCATCACCGCCGAGCGCGTCGTAGAACGCTTGGAGGCGGATGTACACATTCCCGGGCCGATGGTGACCGCTGTGGTAGAAGTGCCGCGCGGCGCCTGGCCCACTTCCTGCTACCCGCAATATCCCATCGCGGGCGGCGAGCTGTTGCGCTATGTGGAAACGTGCGCCGAAGACCGCTTCGGGGCGTATTTGCAGGATGTGTTGGAGCGCGCCGCGCCGCCCGCCTGAGCGGGGCGTTTCGGTCATTTTCGCTCAATGTGCGTTTTTTGCTTTTGACAAACATCTGTGCGTGTGCTAGGCTTTGCCCAACTTAACAAGCGAATAGCAGCACAACCCCCTTATCCAGAGAGGCGGAGGGACCGGCCCTGTGAAGCCTCGGCAACCATCGCGCGACGTGCGAACGTGCGGTAAAGGTGCCAATTCCGGCAGAAGTTGTTCTTCTGGAAGATGAGAGGGAGTTTGCTAGATTAGTTCGTCTGGTCATGCAAATCCTTCTCACGCCGAGAAGGATTTTTTCGTTTTCGGCGGGCGAGGGGTGAGCGGCTGCTGCGCATCACGTGATGATGTGACTGCATCCATGCGTAGGAGACTTTGCCATGACCATTCCCAACCCCAAGAACGGACGCTCGTTCGCCTTTGAAACGCTGGCGCTGCACGCCGGTTACACACCCGAACCGACCACCGGCGCGCGTGCCGTGCCCATCTACCAAACCACGTCCTACGTCTTCCGCGACACCGACCACGCCGCCGCGCTCTTCGCGCTGCAAGAGCACGGCAACATCTACACGCGCATCATGAACCCCACCAACGACGTTTTCGAGCAGCGCATGGCCGCGTTGGAAGGCGGCGTCGGCGCGCTGGCGACCGCTTCCGGCCAGGCTGCCGAAACACTTGCCGTGCTGACGCTGTGCAACGCGGGCGACGAAATCGTCGCTTCCAGCGCGCTCTACGGCGGCACGTACACGCTCTTTTCCCAAAGCCTCAAGCGGCTGGGCATCACCGTGCACTTTGTGGACAATCCCACGCCGGAAGCCTTCGCGCGCCACATCAACGCGCGCACCAAGCTGCTCTACCTGGAAACCATCGGCAACCCCAAGCTGCACGTGCCGGACTTCGAAGGCATTGCGCAGGTGGCGCACGCGCACGGCGTGCCGCTGGTTTGCGACAACACCTTTGCCACGCCCTACCTGTGCCGCCCCTTTGAGCACGGCGTGGACATTGTGCTGCACTCCACCACCAAATGGATCGGTGGACACGGGCTGAGCATCGGCGGCGTGTTGGTGGATAGCGGCCATTTTGACTGGCGCGCCAGCGGACGCCACCCCGGGCTGATCGAGCCGGAACCGGCTTATCACGGCGCAGTGCTGGTGGACGTGCTCGGCGCGGCGGCCTTCATCGGGCGGGCGCGCGTGGTCGGGCTGCGAGACTTCGGCGCCGCGCAGTCCCCCTTCAACAGCTTCTTGAACCTGATCGGGCTGGAAACGCTGCCTTTGCGCATGGAGCGCCACGTGGCGAACGCGCTCGGCGTGGCTGAATTCTTGCGCGACCATCCGGCGGTGGCGTGGGTGAACTATCCGGGCTTGCCGGAACACGAAAGCTACGAGCGCGCTCAACGCTACTTGCCCAAAGGAGTGGGGGGCATGGTCGGTTTTGGCATCAAGGGCGGCAAGCAAGCCGGACGCGCCTTCATTGACAGCTTGCAACTGTTTTCGCATCTGGCGAATGTGGGCGACGCGCGCTCGCTGGCTATCCATCCCGCCAGCACCACGCACCAGCAACTCAGCGCGGAAGAGCAAGCGGCCTCCGGCGTCACGGATGACTACATCCGCCTTTCGGTGGGTCTGGAGGCGCTCGACGACATTTTGTGGGACTTGGATCAAGCGTTGGCGGTGGCACGTGGCGTGACCACGCATACCACCGGTCAGGCTTAGGGGGGCGCGCTATGCTATCCGTGCAAACACAGGGAGCGCGCGCGGCTTCGGTGCACCCATTAGCCGCCCTGCCGAGCGAACGTGCCCGCGCGCGCTCGGTGGGAATCGTGCAGCGCCGCTATGCGCACTTCGACGTGCCGCTGAGGTTGCGCAGTGGGGCGGTGTTGCGCCCCTTCACGCTGGCCTATGAGACCTACGGGCAGCTCAACGCCGCGCGCGACAACGCAATCCTGATCGGTCACGCGCTTTCCGGTGACGCCCACGTGGCCGGTTACCATACCGACGATCCGGCGGAGCGCCCGGGTTGGTGGGACGCGGCGGTCGGCCCGGGCAAACTTTTCGACACCGACCGCTATTTCGTGATCTGCTCCAACGTGATCGGCGGCTGCCAGGGCAGCACAGGCCCCGCCTCCATTGCGCCGGACGGCAAGCCCTACGGCTTGCGCTTCCCGATGGTCACGGTGGCGGATATGGTCGCCGCGCAACGCCACTTGTTGGACGTGCTGGGCATCGAGCGGCTCTTTGCGGTCGCTGGTGGCAGCATGGGCGGGATGCAGGCGTTGCAGTGGGCGGTGGACTACCCCGAGCGGGTGGAAAACGTGCTGTTCCTCGCCAGCACCCCGCGCTCCACGCCTCAGCAGATCGCCTTCAACGAAACCGGACGCCAGGCGATCTACGCCGACCCGAATTGGCGCGGCGGGAACTACTACGGCGGCCCCGCGCCCACCCAGGGGCTGGCCGTCGCGCGCATGTTGGCGCACATCACCTACATGAGCGATGTTTCGATGGAACGCAAATTCGGGCGGCGCTTGCAAGGCTGGGAGCAGTTGCCCTACACGTTCGCGCGGCCTGAGTTCGCGGTAGAAAGCTACCTGGAACACCAGGGGCGCAAGTTCGTGGAACGCTTCG
>CAZZNC010000086.1:0-8207 GCA_964655405.1 uncultured Anaerolineaceae bacterium
ATAGGGACGCGGTGCGGCGGCAAAATGCGCAGCCAGAGCTTGGAAGTAGCGCGGATGCCAAAGCGTGTCCGCGTCCATCACTGTCACCAGCACGCGCGCGGGGTCTATGCCTTGCGCAGCCCAATGGTATTGGGCCTGGCGCACAGCCCAAGTAAGGTTGGCTGCTTTGCCCGCCGTTTCGCGCGGGAGATCGGCGGGATGCACGGTAATCAGCACCTGCGCGAAGTGCGCGCCGAACGCCGCACGTAGCCGCTCCGCTTTGGCGCGGGCGTGTGGTTCGGCTGCTTCCATCGCCAACACCAACGTGAAAGTGCGCGCATCCGGCAGGGCAGCCAGGTGTGCCAACGTATGCCGCAAAACGGACGGCGGCTCATGCCTACTCGGCAGCACGATCCAATGATGGATAGCGTCCACAGATTGCGGCGGGACACTTTCCGCGCGCCGCACCTGTTGCACGCCGCGCCACGCCGCCCATGCCCCCCATAACGCACGCACGGCCACATACACCGCCAGCGCAGTCAGACCGAGCAACGTGGCGCGAGAAGCAAAAAGCGCGCCCACGACCGTTAGCGCCAGCGTGCCCCATGCCACGATCCCGACAGCAACGTCTGTGCAGCGTGCCGCGCGATCAGACGCCATAACGCTCCCGCAATGCGGCAATCTGCGCGTCGGTCAGAAAGTTGATGTGTCCGAGTTGGTGTGCCGTAAGGTAGATGCGCGCGTCAAGTTCGACCGTTTCCATGCCGAAGAGCGCCTCGGTCAGCGTGGGAGCATACGCAACTGCGCCGTGATTGCCCAGCAACAACGCCTGATGTCCCGTCAGATACGGCACGATGGACTGTGGCAGCTCGTCCCCGCCCGGGATAGCGTAGGGTACGAGCGGCGTGCCGCCGGTGCGCACGACCGCCTCCGGCAAAAAGGGACGTTCCAGCCCCACACCTGCCACCGCAAAGCCAGTTGCCGTCGGCGGATGTGCGTGGACGATTGCACGCACATCGGGCCGGTGGCGGTAGATCGTCAGGTGCATTCGGTACTCAGAAGACGGGCGCGCGCCGTTCGGTGAGTCCAGCAAATCGCCTTGCGGTGAAAGAGTGATCAGGCTTTCGGGACGCATGGTGCCTTTGCTGACGTTGGTGGGTGTGATCAGGATTTCGTCTGCGTTGAGCCGAACGGAAATGTTGCCATCGTTGCCCGCCACGAAAAACAAATCGTAGAGGCGGCGGCCTACGTCGCAAATGCGCTGACGCATCTCCTCGGCGTTCCAAGCGGGATAATTCACGGTGGGGGACATGAGGCATTGCTCCTGTGTGTGCAGAGCGACTGTAACAACGCTGCGAGCGCTCGTCGGGTTGGGCGCGCCGCCGTGCGCCTTTCGGCGCACCCAAAGCGGCGAAAGCCGCTTTGCGCCGCGCGGAGCGCGGGGCGGGCGGCGCGCCCCGCGACGGCGAACATCTATTCGGCGAGGACGTGAGCGACGGCACGGCGGTCCCGGAACTGCTCGGCGAAACGCACGAAGCGGTACACATCGCCAAACGTGGAGGCAATCCCTAGCGAAACACGCACGGCGCCCACCGCGTCGCCGGTCTTGCCGCTGACCATGCGCACGAAATCGTCGAACGTCATGCGCTCGCGGTGCTCGAAGCACTCCGACAAGTTGATCTCGGTCAGCCCCTGCGCCTGTTCGCCCGCGCCTGGGTTGCAAAAACAGCCCGTGCGCAGCGAAATTTTAATGGCACAGGCGTCCTCTTCCACTTCGCGGTAGTCGAAAAGCGTGCCGTCCGGATCGTAGAAATTGAGCGCAAGCGTTCCACCCCGCGCAGTGGTATCCGGCGGCCCGTAAAGGTGGATCACAGGCGCGCCGTTGCTATGCCGCAGTGCTGTCAAGTGTTCCAGCAGCCAGCCGCTCAGGGCTTCCACGCGCGTATGGATCGTTTCGATGCCCACGCGCTGGATATGTTGCAACCCGACGGGAACGGCGGGCAACTCCAAGTAATTGACCGTGCCGTCCTCAAAAGCCGCCTCGCCCTCTTCCATGTAGTACACATCACCAGACACCGAAACGACCGTAATGGTGCCACCGGCAAACCAGGGGCGGCGCAGTTTTTTCGCCGTATCCCGCCGCGCCAAAAGGCAGCCGATGCCGGTGGGATAGCCGAATATCTTGTAGAACGAAAGCGAGACGAAATCCGGATGCCAGCGGCTCAAATCCAGCCGGTTGGTCGGCAAAAACGCCGCCGCGTCCAACAGCACGTCCCATCCTTTGGCCTGCGCGCGTTCGATCCATTCCAAAGGATGCTGCACGCCGGAAAAATTGGACTGCGCCGGATAAGCGAACAAGTTGTTTCCATCGGAAATCGCGCGTTCCAGATAGGCGCTCAACTGCGGCTCGTCTATGCGCAACTCTGGCGGCACAATCGGTGCGTAGTACACTTCTGCGCCGCGCCCGCGTGCAAATTCTCGAATGCCGTTAACCGAATTATGGTTGTCGAAAAGCAGCAAATAGCGCCCTTTGTCCTCAAAGGGATAGGATTCGCCGACCAGTTTCAGCGCACCGCTGGCGTTGGGTGTGAAGATTGCCAAATACTCGTCTGGCGAAGCATTGAAGTAGTCCAACACAGCAGCGCGTGCCTCTGCCACCAAGCGCGTTGCCACCGAAGACGTGGGGTTGTTGGAGTGCGGATTGCCGAAAACGCCATCGCGCAGCAGCGCCATGTGCGCATCGAGTTGGCTTTGAGCATAAAGGCCGCCGCCGGTGTAGTCTAAGTAAATATGCCCTTGCCGATCCAACCGTGCGTATTCCTGCGCGCGCAACTGTTCGATCGCGTCCAGGTCGATCTGAGGATGGGTGCTTTGAAATATTTCGCGTTCTTGTTCAAACGTGCCCAGTGTAGAAAAATCTTTGGAATTCATTGAAGATCGAACACTCATTGTTTGGGTTACCCCCGCTCACAAACTGCACAATGGCCCCTAGTATAACAAGCTCCGGCCTTTGCGCAGGCATGAATCTGAATTTGAACTGTCACCCCTGATGCACAATTTGCGCATTGGCCCAAGTCTTTGTACAATTCCCGCCACATCGGATTTATCCAATTTATTATATTGATCCGATGATTGATGCTCACGGACAAGAAACGATGCCGGAGCCGGATTTGAGTTCGGAAATTCTACGCTACATCGTAGAGCACCACTTGCACGCAGGCGACCGCTTGCCCACTCTGACCGATCTCAGCGTTGAGCTAGGCGTCAGCGTGAGCAAGGTGCGCGAGGAACTGTCCATAGCGCGCGCATTAGGGTTTGTGCAGGTCAAACCGCGTTTGGGAATGCAGGTGCAGCCGTTTGACTTTGCACCAGCGGCCACGCTGAGCGTGCTTTATGCTCTGGGGCTAGACCGCGAGCATTTCCACGCTTTTGCCCGTTTGCGCGGCAGCTTGGAGCTGAGCTTTTGGCATGAAGCCGTCGCACAACTCACACCGGAAGACATCGCCGAGTTGCGCCGCTTGGTGACGCTGGCACGTGAAAGACTCTCGCGCGTCCCCATTGAAGTCCCCTACCAAGAACACCGTCATTTGCATCTGGCTTTTTTCAAACACCTGGAAAACCCCTTTGTGCAAGGGATCTTAGAAGCGTACTGGGCGGCTTACAAAGCGTTCGGGCTGGCGCTGTACGCCGATCTTTCGCATCACCGCGAAGTTTGGGACTATCACGAGCGCATGGTCGAGGCGGTGGCACGCGGCGACATTGACGCGGGACATCGGGCTTTGCGCGAGCACATGACGTTGCTGCGCTACGAACCGGAGCTGCACGAGCAGGCGCAAACGCCTCATGACGATCAACGACGCTCCGGCAACCCTACGGGGCAACATTTGTTCGAGTGAGATGCTATTTCTGGCACACAGACACCCCGCGCGGGTGCTGTTTACTTTTAAGCAGGCCAACGAAATCGGAAGCACGTATCGGTCATTGTAGGAGCACAACATAATGAGTGACGTTCATCCTTCTTCTGCGAACGACCTAGTGGGCGATAGAGAGGCTATCGTCAACGACTTTCAGCTCAAGTTCGCCACCGTCAACGGCTCGGGTAGCCAGACGGCGAACACCGTTTTGCTGCGCGCGATCTTCCGCATGGGCGTTCCGGTCAGCGGCAAAAACATCTTCCCTTCCAATATCCAAGGGCTTCCCACTTGGTACACCATCCGCGTCAACAAAGATGGCTACATTGCCCGCCTGGAAGATTATCATGTGCTGGTCGCCATGAACCGCCAGACGATCCAAGACGACATCGCCCAGCTGGCTTCTGGCGGGGTGTGTTTTTGCCCCGAAGAGTGGAAGGTCAAGCAAGAGCGTGACGACATCACCTATTACCCCATGCCGGTGCGCAAACTGCTCAACGCCGCCGATGTGCCCACCAAGCTCAAGACGTATGTGCAGAACATGGTCTATGTGGGCGTGGTGGCGGCTATGCTGGGGATTAGCATGGATGAGATCGAATTTTCGCTGGACTACCATTTCAACGGCAAGGAAAAGGCCGTGCGCCTGAACCTAGACATGGTGCAAGACGCTTACGACTGGGCGCGGGATAACTTGACGAAGGTCGATCCTTACCGCATCGAGCCGATGAACAAGACCAAGGGCATGATCCTTTTCGACGGCAACTCGGCGGCAGCGTTGGGCACGGTCTTTGGCGGTGTTTCGTTTTGCGCGTGGTATCCCATCACCCCCTCCACCAGCACCATTGACGCTTTGCGCGCCTATCTGTCGGACTTTCGCACCGACCCCGAAACCGGCAAAGCCACCTATGCCGTTGTGCAAGCGGAAGACGAATTGGCCGCCGTCGGCATGATCATCGGCGCAGGTTGGGCCGGTGCCCGTTCCATGACGGCGACTTCTGGTCCGGGGCTTTCACTGATGAGTGAGTTTGCAGGCATGGCTTACTATGCCGAAATTCCCGTCGTGATCTGGAACGTCCAACGTGTAGGGCCGAGCACAGGTTTGCCCACGCGCAGTTCCCAGGGCGATGTGCTGATGTCCTACTACTTGGGGCACGGGGACACACGCCATGTGTTGCTTTTCCCCAACGGTGTGGCAGAAGCCTTCGAGTTTGGTTGGCGCGCGCTCGACCTGGCCGACCGGCTGCAAACGTTGGTGATGGTGCTCAGTGATTTGGATCTGGGCATGAATATCTGGATGAGCGAGCGTTTCGAATATCCCGATCAACCACTTGATCGCGGCAAAATCCTCTCTGCCGAGGAACTCGACCAGATCGAGGATTATGGGCGCTATAAGGACGTGGACGGAGACGGCATCCCCTGGCGCACCTTGCCCGGCAATCCTAACGTCAAGGGGGCTTGGTTTGCGCGCGGCACGGGGCACGACGAAGACGCCATTTACAGCGAAGACTCCGCCGTGTGGGAAGCGAACATGGCGCGCTTGCATCGCAAATTCGACACGGCGCGCGATCTCGTTCCGCCGCCGGTGGTGGACCAAGACGACGACGCAGAGATCGGCATCATCGCTTACGGCACAACCGACCCTTGCGTGATCGAGGGGCGGGACATTTTGGCAGCACAAGGCGTGCCCACCAGCTATTTGCGCGTGCGCGCTTTGCCCGCCAACGAGACCGTGCGCGATTTCATCGCCAAGCACGAGCGAACCTATGTGTTGGAAAACAACCACGACGGCCAAATGGCGCTCATCTTGCGCGCTGAGTATCCCGAACTGGCCGGCAAGATTCGCTCATTGGCCCATTTGGACGGGCTGCCGCTGACTGCACGTTGGATGACCGAAACGCTGCTGGAAATGGAACAGGAGTAAACGAACGATGGGCGCACCTGTAAACAAACTAGGCTTGACTCGTAACGATTATAAGGGGCGCAAATCCACATTGTGCGTGGGTTGCGGCCATAACTCGATTGTCAACCAAATCATTGCGGTGGCTTACGAACTTTCGTTGCCACCGGAGCGCGTGATCAAGACGAGCGGCATTGGCTGCTCCAGCAAAGCACCGGCCTACTTCATGGCCCATTCGCACGGCTTCAACAGCCTACACGGGCGGATGCCTTCGGTGACAACCGGCGCCACGACCGCCAACCGCGATCTGTTGGCTATCGGCCTCAGCGGGGACGGAGACACCGGCAGCATCGGCTTTGGGCAATTCAAACACGCCATCCGTCGCAACGTGCACATGGTCTACATCGTGGCAAACAACGGCGTTTATGGCCTGACCAAGGGGCAATTTTCCGCCACCGCCGACGAGGGGTTGGAGCTGAAACACGCGGGCGTCAATGAAATGCCCCCGATTGACATTTGTGCGGAGGCACTGGCGAGCAATGCGTCCTTCGTGGCACGCGGTTTTGCCGGCGATGCGGCGCAAATGCGCGAACTGCTCAAAGCAGCGCTTAGCCACAAGGGCACGGCCATTCTGGACATCATCAGCCCGTGCGTTTCGTTTAACAACCACGAAACATCCATGCAAAGCTACCCTTACGGCAAGGCGCACGAAGAACCGTTGCAAAATATTACGTTCATTCCACCTTACGAAGAGATCGTCATCCCCAACCACCAACCCGGCGAGGTGCAAACAGTGGAACTGCACGACGGTTCGCATTTGCAACTCAAGAAACTCGATCCACACCGTCACGATCCCACCGACCGCATGGCGGCTGTGAAGCTGTTGGAAGAAGCGCGCCAAGAGGGGCTTTTCATCACCGGCTTGATCTACATTGACGAAGAACGCCGCTCACTGGTGGAACTCAGCCGCTTGGTGGACGAGCCGCTCGCTTCATTGCCAGAAGAGCGCTTGCGTCCGCCCAAAGAGGCGTTGGAACGCTTCATGGATGCCATCACCTGCTGCTAAACGGTGCACGCTACAACAATCGCGCTCGTGCAAAAACACGCTCGCTCGCCAACACACGGCGGGCGAGCTTTTTTGTGCGCACAGCCTGCAACGTGCGCAAAACGCCGATATGCTCCACAATGGGGACGTTGGCACAAGAACGAAACGAGGCCGATTTCCATGAGCGATCATCCATCTTTGCCACCGGAGATGCCTGCCCCTCACGAACTCAGCCAGGGGACACCGCCGCCGCTTACGCGCCATCCGGCCATCGTCTACCTGGCGAGCCTTTCGGAAGGCTCACGCCGCACGATGTTCCAAGCGCTGGATACCATCGCACACGTGCTCAGCGACGGCGAATTGGACATTTTCTCGTTGGACTGGGGCGCACTGCGCTACCAGCACACGGCAGCCGTGCGTGCGGTACTGGCGGCGCGTTACCGTCCGGCGACGGCCAACAAGATGCTTTCGGCACTGCGGCAGGTTTTACGCCAAGCGTGGAAGCTGGGTTTGATGAGCGCAGAAGAATACGCGATGGCACGGGACATTGCCAGTGTCAAAGGGGAGAGCTTGCCCGCAGGTCGCGATCTTTCGCCCGGGGAAATCGCGGCGCTGCTGCGCGTTTGCGAAGACGATCCCTCGCCTGCCGGTGCGCGGGACGCGGCCATCATTGCGCTGATGTACGCCACCGGCATCCGTCGCGCCTCGCTGGTGCGGCTGAATAGAGCCGACTACAATGCACAACGCGGCACGTTGCATGTGCGCGAGGCGAAAGGGCACAAAGATTACCTGGCACACGTGGCCTCAGAAGGCGCACAACGGGCGTTGGCGGACTGGTTGGACGTGCGCGGAGAGGAAGACGGCCCCCTTTTCTATCCCATCAACAAGGGCGGACGGCTGTTGCCGCGCCGTTTGAGCGCCCAGGGCGTTTACAATCTGTTGCTCAAACGTGCCAAGCAAGCTGCCATAGAGCGTTTTTCTCCCCATGATTTGCGGCGCACGTTGGCCGGTGATCTGTTGGACGCAGGGGCAGACATCGTAACGGTGCAAAAAATTCTGGGGCACGCCAGTGTCACCACCACCGCGCGCTACGACCGCCGTCCGGAGGAAGCCAAACGCAAAGCCGCCGGTTTGATCCACGTGCCCTATCGCGGGCGGCGTCAGCGCAAGTTGGAAGACGACGTACCCTAGCGTGGCAGCCCGCGCAGATAGACGCGCAATTTTCCCAAGGCCCGCGCACGCATGGAAATTTCCATCTTTTCTTCGCGCGGCATCTCGCCATAGGTGCGCGTGTGGCCGTCCGGCTGGAAGATGCTATCCCAACCAAAACCGAACGCCCCGCGCGGCGTTTCCGCAATCTGCCCGTGTGTCTGGC
>CAZZNC010000087.1:0-4017 GCA_964655405.1 uncultured Anaerolineaceae bacterium
GGGACGTTCGTGGTGGTGCGCGGCATGGCCTTTTTCGGCGACGCGCTGGCCCATTCGATCCTGCCCGGGGTCGCTTTTGCCTACCAACGCGCCGCAGGCAAAACCGACGGGCTTTTTTGGGGCGGGCTGGTGGCGGGCGTGCTGAGCGCGTTGGGCATCGGCTGGCTGACGCGCCATGAGCGCGTGCGCGAAGATACGGCCATCGGCGTAGTGTTCGCGGCCATGTTCGCGCTGGGCATCGCCACGATCTCGCGCGTGGACAATTACGCGGGCGATCTCTCGCATATCCTCTTTGGGCAAATCCTGGGCGTTTCGGCGGCGGACTTGCGCTTGATTGCCGGTTTCGGCGCGGCAGTATTGCTCGTAGTGGCGCTTTTCTTCAAAGAGTTTATGATCGTTTCATTCGATCTAGCCCTGGCGCGCACGCTGCGGCTGCCGGTAGAATTCTTCCGTTTGTTGCTGCTGGTGCTGATCGCGGTGACGATTGTCGTTTCGCTGCAAACGGTCGGCATCGCGTTGATGGTGGCATTGCTGGTGACGCCAGCAGCTACCGCGAACCTGGTCACGCACCGGTTGCTGCCGATGATGGGCGTTTCGGCGTTGCTCGGCGCGGCGGCCAGCGTGATGGGCTTCTATATTTCGTTTCATCAGGATATTGCCACCGGCCCTGCCATTGTGCTCACGGCGACGGCGTTCTTCCTGACAATTTTCGGAACGCAACAGGCGCGGGGCATGTGGGCTGCGTGGCACGGCGGCACATCCGCAACGGTGGAAGCCGCCGCCCGTACAGATTAGCAATGGCCGTTGGGGGTGCATTGTGGACTTGATGCGAGCGATCGGTTTTCCTTTTGATGACCGCGATTGGCTGAGCAAAACCATCATCGGTGCGCTGATGATGGTTCTCGGCACGGTGTTGCCGTTTATTCCGCTGGGCTATCAGCTCTACGTGGCGCGCGCGGTCATGCGCGGTGAATCGCGCCCGCTTCCCGGCGCAAGTGACCTCGGCGTGACGCTTAGCGAGGGGCTGATTGCGTTCGTGGCGAGCGTGATCTATGCGTTGCCGGTGTGGGTGTTGGCCTGTTGCCTGAGCGTCAGCAGCGCTATATTGGGCAATTCCGATATGGGGGGACTGTTACTCCTGTGCTTGTCGCTTTGCATGGGCTTGCTCGTGCTGGTTTATAGCTTGCTGGCCGGTGCGCTGTTCGTGGTCGGCATGATCCGTTATGCGCAAGAAGGGGACTTCGTAGTGTTTTTGCGCTTCGGAGAACTTTGGACAGAAGCACGTGCCCACAGCGACATCATCATCGAGCTGGTGATCTATTTGTTGGTGCTCGGCGTGATCGGCGCGGTGGTGACCGCACTGTTGGCAATCACGATCATCGGCGTGCCGGTGGCGCTTTTTTTCCTGAGCGTCGCCAGCGGCCATTTGATCGGCCAAGCCGGACGACAGATGCCGCGCGAAGCCGCCTAGCTTTTCCCTTTCATCAGCGTGTCGGTGTCCAGCCAGATGGTCACCGGTCCGTCGTTGTGGATTTCCACCTGCATCCGTGCGCCAAAGCGTCCCATTTCCACACGCTGTACACCGGCTTGGCGCAACATGCCCGCGAAGCGCTCAATCAGCGGCTCGGCGATCTGCGGCTGGGCGGCTTGGGTGAAGCTGGGGCGGCGGCCTTTGCGCGCGTCCGCATAAAGCGTGAATTGCGAGACGACCAAACATCCGCCCCCCACATCGAGCAGCGAGCGGTTGAAGCGCCCCGCCTCGTCTTCAAAGACCCGCAGCCCCGCAATCTTGCGCGCCAGCCATTGCGCCTGCGCCTCCCCGTCCTCGTGCCCCACGCCGACCAGAATCACGAAGCCCTGCTCGATGCTGCCGAGCAATTCCCCGTCCACGTGCACCGCGCCGCGTTTGACCCGTTGTAGCACTACGCGCATGGCAATTCCTCACTTTGGTGATAGCTGCCCACGCCATCCTATTGTACAGCGCAGCCGCCCGCGATCAAAAAAACGCCCGCCTTCACGGCAAGCGTTTTGAGTGGACCTGAGGGGACTCGAACCCCTGGCCTCTACAGTGCGATTGTAGCGCTCTCCCAGCTGAGCTACAGGCCCGCGCGCACCAGGTGGGCAGGGGGAACCCTCCCGATGCACTGGCATTTTAGCAGTCTCCCCCAGCGCTGTCAAGCATGATGAAAACGGGGGGCGGTGTATCCTTGGCGGTTGAAATTCAAATGGCAGCAATCGAAAGAGATCAGAGAGCGTGGCGGCATGGTTTCGTATGCTATAATGCTAAGCAGCACTGCGGGCTACCAGGACGGGATCAGAATGACGCGAACGCTGGTGATCGCCAACCAAAAAGGGGGCGTAGGAAAGTCTACTTCGGTGATGAATCTGGGCATTGCGTTGGCCGGTCGGGGTCAGCGTGTGCTGTTGATCGATCTTGATCCGCAAGGTGGACTGACCGGCGCGTTTGGCCTCGATTCGTATGATATGCCACAGAGCGCCTTTTCGCTGCTGATGGCGCCACAATCGGCAGTGGGGCGTGTGGTGCGCAAAGTGCGGGAACGCTTGGCGCTCGTGCCGGCCAGCTTAGACCTGGCCGCAGCCGAAATTCGGCTTGCCAATGCCCCGCAACGTGCCTTGCGTTTGCGCCAAGCCTTGCAACGCTCGTCCATTCCCTTCGACTATATTTTGATTGACACCCCGCCCGGGTTGGGTGTGTTGACAGCCAACGGCCTGGTGGCTGCCCACGAAGTGCTGATTCCTGTGCAATGCCAGTACCTGGCAATGCGCGGAGTGCGTGCGCTGCTGGAAACGGTCGTGCGCGTGCGTAAGCACATGAACCCCGCCTTGCGTTTGGGAGGCGTTTTTGCCACCATGTACCATCCCGAATCCATGCACGCCCGCGAGGTGGTGGAAGAGATGCGCGCCGTCTTTGGGCATAAGATGTTCCAAACGTTGATTCGCTATGACGAGGCAGTTGCCGAAGCGCCGGTGGCCGGGGTGTCGCTGCTGGAATACGCCCCTATGCACCCCGTCGCCCAGGGATACAGGGCCTTAGCAAAGGAGGTGGCCGGTGGAGGAGAAGCATACGAACGATCCACGTCGTAAGGCGTCTCTACGCGGCAAAGGACACGAAATCTTCTTCGGTGCGAGCGCCTCAGACGAAAACGCTGATACGCAAGAGGTGCCCTCTGCCGACTTGACAACAGACGAAAGCGCCGCGCTGCTGGATCTGCTTTCGGACGCCCCTGCTGCCCCAACGTTGCCGACAGAGACGCTCCCTTACCCCGACGGGCCGAGCGCGTCGTCTCGCACCGAACCGCGCCGGGATGCGTTGCCGCTGGGCGAACGTGGCCCCAAGCCGTCTGCCGAATCTGCGCACATCGCACCTGCGAACACCGCCACCGATGGGCCGATGTTCGCGCCAGCGCTGCCGGAAACGTGGCAGGAGGAAGATGCTCCGGTTCAGCCGGAAGCACTTGCGCAGGAAGGGGACGAAGGAGGTTTGGCCCCCATCTCAGCCGCACAACCCGTTTGGGAAGACCCTTTCGCCCATCACGGAAAGCGCCCCGCAGCCAGAGAGCTTTTCCCTCCAACCACGCCCGCCGACCCTGCGTTGTTGTATATGTTGGTGGACGACGAGCGCATCCGACAGCTTGGCGCATTGATCGACAATATACTCAAGGAACTTTCGAGCGGTTTTCGCGCGCCAACGGATATCGTTGAGGCGTACCAAAAAGACCTTTTGGACGCCAGCAATTTGTTGCTGGCCTCGCGTGAAAATTACGACGACGCGCGCGCCATCGTTTACCGTGTTCGCGGTGAGATCACGCGCACGCGCCAAACCGAAAAAGACATCATGCACTATCGTCCCTTGTTGCTCAATTACTACTTGGGTTGGGGCGTGACGTTGGTGGTGCTCTTCTTGCTCAAGGCGCTCTTCGTTGGTGTAGCGGAAGCGGTCGGCGTGACGGCACTTTCCGCCCTGTACTATCCGGCACTTTTTGGCGTGGTGGGGGC
>CAZZNC010000087.1:4027-8170 GCA_964655405.1 uncultured Anaerolineaceae bacterium
CCATACTTCTGTTTCGCGCGATTTCGACCCGATGCACGTCATGTGGTATCTGCTCAATCCGTTGCTGGGCGGGGTGATGGGCGTGTTGATGTTTTTGCTGATCTCCATTGCCAACGACGATTTGTTGCGCGAAACGGCAAGCATCTCAGAAGTTGCCATCGCCGACTTGCTGTGCATCATGGCGGGCATGAACCAAAGCCACGTCCTGCACCGATTGGACGAGCTGCGGCAGCGTTACACGCGGCCTGTGGAAGCCGGAAACGCCGACAACGGCACGCCGCCTCAGTCTACGTAAACGCTGTTGTCTGGTGTCCAAGGTGGCACGCAAACGGCCAAGAAACGCAATTCGTTTTCTCCAATGTTGGTGATCTGATGCACTTGGGGCGAGGGGATGACGACACAATCTCCCTCGTGCAGTTCGGCGCTTTCTTCACCGATGGTGACGAGCGCTGTGCCGCTGAGAAGGATATAGCTTTCCTCAGCCTGCGGATGGTAGTGCTTGAGGCACGCTTTTCCCACTGCCAACGTGATCAGCGCCACGCTCTGCCGCGTGCTGCCGCCGGCTCCCGTGCCGCACAGTTCGTAAGCCGTTTCCCCGTGTGGACTGCTAATGCCCTGGATGTCATGCGCGTTACGGATGTGCATGGTTTGGGGTCCTTCTGGTTTGCCCATAATGTGGATGATTTGGGATTATAACACGCACTGCACGGTGCGTGTTATAATGCGGCGGCAGGAAAACAAGCCGGAAAAGGAGTACGGTTCTCGTGGCAGAAACTCCCCTCAGCGCTCACGATGTGGCGCGTCTGATCGATCATACATTGCTCAAGCCAGAAGCGACACCCGCGCAGATTGTGCAGCTCTGCGCCGAAGCGCGCGAATACCGTTTTGCTTCTGTATGCGTCAATCCCGTTTACGTGCGGCTTTGCGTGGAACAGTTGCAGGATGTGGACGATGTAGCCGTGTGTACGGTGATTGGCTTTCCACTGGGCGCCAACCTGTCCACCGTCAAGGCTTTCGAGGCCGAACGCGCCATTGCCGACGGGGCACGCGAGCTGGATATGGTATTGCCCATTGGCGCGTTAAAGGCGGGAGACCGCGACACGTTGCACAGCGACATCGCGGCAGTGGTGGAGGTGGCCCACGCGCACGGCGCGCTGTGCAAGGTGATCTTGGAAACCGCGCTGCTCACGGACACGGAAAAGGTGCTTGCTTGCCAAGTGGCGCAAGAAGTGGGCGCGGACTTTGTCAAAACATCCACCGGCTTTGGCCCCGGCGGGGCAACGGTGGAAGATGTGGCGCTCATGCGGCGCACGGTCGGGCCGGAAATGGGCGTCAAGGCGGCTGGCGGCGTGCGCACCTATGCCACGCTGCGCGCTATGGTGGACGCAGGCGCTACGCGCATCGGCGCGAGCGCGGGCGTGCGCATCGTGCAAGAAGCATTGGAGCAAGCCCCGTCTTCGGACGCCGACACTGGCTACTAAACACACCCGCACGCTTGACGAGATAGGATGAGGGAAGCTCATGCGACGTTTGCGACCGTTCCGACGCCGATCCCGCACGTCAGAAGCAGAAGACATATCCTCCGAAGCTGTCTCCCAAGAGGAATATGAGCCGTCCGTGCCGCTGGAAGAAGCGCTCCACGAACCTTACGCGCCGCCCGACGTTCTACAAGACGCGCCCGCACATCCCCGCCGACGGCTGCCGCGGCTCAAATTGCCGCGTTTGGGCGTGGAAGTGAACGGAGGGGCGTTGAGTGCCGCACTGGGCTTGATCGCGGCGGGCGTGCTGGGGACGTTGCTCCAACGCGGAAACGTGCAAGGGGCCGCGCAAACCCAATGGCCCTGGGTGCTGGTTGTGCTGGGCGTTTTGTGGGCGCTGATCGCGTTGACACGGCGGCAAGTGACCTCGTTCTTGGGCGCGGCGGCGCTGGTCGGCGCAGGGCTGAGTTTGCTCATGGACACACACGCGATCGCCCCCGTCCGTGAAACGCTTTTCGGCGTGGTGTTGGTCGCCGTTGGCTTGGGTATTGTGGTGCGGGGCTTCGTGTTGCGTCAGCATGTGCGTTGAAGACACGCGCCACATCGTTGGAAATTTGGCATTTTACCGGAAAAATTGAGAAACTCTCCCGTGCGACGGTGTACAGGAATTGACGTGGAGGACGTCGGATTATGAGTGGTGAACTTTCCATCAGCCTAGCTTTCATCGCTGGGATATTGTCGTTCATTTCGCCTTGTGTATTGCCCCTCATCCCTGCTTACGTCGGTTACATGGGCGGGCAGTTGACCCACACAGTGACGCGCAGCGCTGATGGTAGCGCTCAAAAACGCACTTTGGCCCAACGCTTTCACACCTTCACACACGGTCTGTTTTTCGTGTTGGGTTTCACACTCTTCTTCGTCGTCTTTGGGTTGCTGACGACAGCGGCGGTCTCTTCCTTAACGGCGCTGGGAATCACCGAGGGGGACATCCGCGTAGCTATCGCGCGCGTGGGCGGCACGGCGGTGATTTTGTTCGGGCTGCACACGCTTGGTTTGCTGAACAAAGGCATCACCTGGTTGATGCAACGGGCTACCAAGCTCGACCGCAACCCTTACGGTAACGTGATCTCGTTGGGCGTGGGGCTGGGGTTGCTCGGCGTGGTGTATTGGCTCTTTGTCGAATCGTGGTTCATGACGCTGCTGGTTGTGTTGCTCTTCACGCAGATTTTCAACGACGCGCTCAAAGCCGACTCCCCGGGGGATTTCTGGGTGCGCGTGCTCGCCAAGCTGCAAATGGCGTTGTACATTGACACACGCCGCCAGGAGCAGTCCAAGGGGCGCTACGGGTATCTCAGCTCGATGTTTATGGGCGTGGTTTTTTCCGCGGGCTGGACCCCCTGCATCGGCCCGATTTACGGCGCGGTGCTGACGTTGGCATCATCCGGTGGCTCGCTTTCGGAAGCGGGCACATTGCTCACCGCCTATTCGCTGGGTTTGGGCATTCCCTTTTTGCTGACCGCGCTGGCGCTCGACCAGATGCAAAGTTTCTTCCGCCGCTTGCAGCGCAACATGCGCGCTATTGAGTTGGTCAGCGGCGTTTTCCTGATCGCCATCGGCGTGTTGGTTTTCAGCGGAGAGCTGCAACAACTCGCCACGTTGGGCAACCAGGGACGGCTGGGGGATATTTCGCTCAACATGGAAAATTGCGTCGTCGGGGCCACCGAGGGGCGCGTGCGTTGGGGCAACGTGCCGGATTGTGTTTGGAACGGCCCCAAAGACGACTTTTACATTGCCTTTCGCAAAGCTCAACCCGACGAGCAAGCCCAAGCACCTGTTGCGGTCGCTGCGCTGCCCAACGCTGCTTCCGGCGGCATCACACCGCTGGAAATTCCCTCGTTGGACGACGGGGAAGCCCTGGCCGCGTTGGGACTGGATGCCCCGCTGTCAGCCGCCGGCCCGCCGAGTGTTTCTGTGGCAGAAATTCCCTCGTTGGACGCGCTCGCTCCGGTTGAAGGCGGCGCGGACACGGCTGCCGATGTGCCCGTAGGGTTGGAAGTGGGGCAACGCGCGCCGGACTTCACTGTCCAGACGTTGGACGGGCAAACGCTCTCGCTTTCGGACTTGCGTGGGCACGCGGTGCTGCTGAACTTCTGGGCGACGTGGTGCGGCCCTTGCCGCGAGGAAATCCCCGTCTTTCAAAGCGTTTACGACCTATACCGGCCCGATTTCGTGGTGCTGGCGGTTAACGACTTGGAAGACGCCGACGCAGTGCGCCAGTTCGTGGAAGACTACGGCGTGCAGTTTCCGGTGGGGTTAGACCCCGACGGCGCGATCAACGAGGATATTTTTGGTGACATCAGTCAAGGCTACCCAACCATTTTGTTGTTGGATCAAAACGGCGTGATTGCGGCGTATTTCCCGGGCGAACTCAAGGGGGCGCAATTGGTGAGCGCGCTCGAACCGCTTTTGCCGCAATGAGAGGAAGAAAACTGCTCGTGGAAGACACCCCCCCACTCAACGCACACGTCTTACGCCGCGCAGTCCGAAATGCCACGTGGGTACAACGTCTGGCACGCCATTGGCTCGTGTTCATGTTGGCGTTTTTGTCTCTTTACGTCGGGCTGGCGTTGAGCGCGCCTGTGTTGATGGAAATCGGTCACACTTC
>CAZZNC010000088.1:0-8148 GCA_964655405.1 uncultured Anaerolineaceae bacterium
CGCGCCCATCTTACCACATGGGGCAGGGGGGAGAACAGACCCGCCCAAAACGCCAAAACGTGTGACGGCTTTTACAAGCAGGGTAAAAAGTTTGGCGCTATAATATATACGAGGTTCGGCCAATGAAATTTTTTATTCAGTAAAGGAGCGTTGCAGTGAAAACTCCAATTCGTGTCACGGTGACAGGTGGCGCGGGGCAGATCGGCTACAGCTTGCTTTTTCGCATCGCCAGCGGGGAAGCCTTTGGCCCTGACCAACCGTTGATTTTGCAAATTCTGGAAATTCCCCAAGCGTTGGACATGCTCAAGGGCGTGGTGATGGAACTGGACGATTGCGCGTTTCCGTTGCTGCAAGACGTTGTCGCAACGGACGACCCGAACGTGGCTTTCAAGGGCGCGAACTGGGCGGTCTTGGTCGGTGGCAAGCCACGTGGCAAGGGCATGGAACGCGCGGACGTGATCAAGGACAACGCGCCGATCTTCGTCACGCAAGGCAAGGCTATCAATGACCACGCGGCGGACGATATTCGCGTGCTCGTGGTGGCGAACCCCTGCAACACCAACGCGCTGATCGCAATGCGCAGCGCGCCGGATGTGCCCCAGGATCGTTGGATGGCGATGAGCCGCTTGGACCAGAACCGCTCCAAGACGCAATTGGCGAAAAAAGCGGGCGTGCTGGTCAGCGCGGTGACCCACATGGCGATTTGGGGCAACCACAGCCCGACGATGTTTCCGGACTTCGAGCACGCTTTGATCAACGGCAAGCCGGCGGAAAAGGTGATCGGCGACCGCAACTGGTTGGAAAATGAGTTTATGACCACCGTGCAGCGGCGCGGCAAGGCGATCATCAACGCGCGCGGCAAGAGCAGCGCGGCCAGCGCCGCCAACGCAGCGATCAACCATTTGCAGAGCATGAACCGCGTCACGCCAGAAGGCGACTGGTTCAACGCGGCGCGCCTTTCTGACGGCAACCCCTACGGGGTGCCGGAGGGGATCGTCTTTTCCTTCCCGCAGCGGCGCGAAGCCGACGGCACTGTCCACATCGTGGAAGGGCTGGAGCTTTCCGCCTATGCGCAAGAGAAGCTGCGCATTTCTGCCGAAGAGTTGCTCAAGGAACGCGAGGCGGTTGCCGATCTCTTGAAGTAGCCTGAGCTTGCTGCTATAATACATGAGCATTTGCGCGGCGTGGACAACAGCTTCACGCCGCGTGTTTTTGCCCGGGTTGTATAATGGGGCAATGATCGGTGGCTCAGCAGAAGGCGAAAATCCATGCGGCGAGCGGCGTCCTCTCATACACCAAGCAGCTCCGCGCGGGCGTCCTTGTGGGCGCGGCGCTGGATGCTTTTGGCGGCGGTGTTGTTTGGAGTGGTGTTTTTGGTCTCTCTGCAACTGGCTCCCTCGGTCAGCGAGCAGCGGCGTGACAGCGGCATTTTTGCCTACACCGCCGAAGTGATCCGCGAAGGGGGCTTGCCCTACCTGGACGCTTGGGACAACAAGCTGCCGGGCGTGTACTTCATCGACGCGCTGGCGTTTGCCGTTTTCGGCACAAATCGCTGGGCGCTGTGGCTGATTGAGAATTTTACACTTTTCGCCGCGGCACTGGCGCTTTTCTGGTTGCTCAAGCAGCTTTACAAGACGCGCGCTGAAGCGTGGATTGGGGCACTGATCTTCATCCTGCTGGCACGCCATCCGCTGCTGGTGGAAGACACCAATTTCACAGAACTTTACGCGCTGCTGCCGCAAGCGATTGTTTTTGTGGCGGGCTTCCAATTGCTGCGCCGTGCGGAGTGGCGCTGGGCGTTGCTCTTTGGCTTTGCCGCTGGCGTCGCTTTTTTGATCAAGCAGACGACGGTGGGGGTGGCGCTGGCGTTCGTGCCCGCCGTGCTGCTGAGCGGGCATCCGTTGCGCGGTTCGCGGGAACGTTGGCGTTGGTTGGGCGGCATGGCGTTGGGCGGGTTGGCGTGTTTGTTGCCGGTGGGCGTGTACTTGCTGGCAAACGGCATCCTCGACGACGCCTTCGACGCTTCTTTCGTCATGGCGCGCTCGTTTCATCGTTGGGTGGGGCAAGAGTCGGTGTGGTTGGGGCGCACTCTGATCACCACGCTGACCAAAAGCGCCTTCGTGATCGTGTTCTACCCGCTGCTGCCCTTCTTGCTGATCGGTTTACGCGAGGCGTGGCGACGGGGGCGGGCCTTGCCTCACGCGGACTTGCAAGCGGCGAGCGAGGCGACGTTGGCGCGTTGGGCGGCGCTCACTTTCGCGGTTGATCTGACGCTGGTCAACGTGACCAATCGCGGCTATGGGCATTATTATGTGACGTTGCTTCCTACCGTCACGCTGCTTTTGACGTTGGCCGTCACCAAGCTGCACGAATGGGCGCAGCAGGACAAACGCGCGCGGCGGGTGCGTTGGGCGCAACTGTACTTTGCGGCGGTGCTCATCGGCGTGCCGTTGGTGACCAGCGTGGTGCGCTTTTGGCAGGCCAATTGGCAGATTGCGGGGCCGGCCAAACAGCGTGATTTGACCGCCTATGTCATCGAACACACTTCCCCGCAGGATATGGTTTTGGTGTGGGGCGCGGCCACCGTGATCAACTTCCAGTCCGGACGCAAAAGCCCCACGCGCTACCATTACGGCTATCCCTTGGTCGTGCCGGACTACAGCGACGAGGCGATCCAAGAATTTGTCGCAGAGCTGGAAGCCAATCAACCGGCGATGATCGTGGATACGACGATGCGGGACGGTTACCGGGTGCCGCCGCTGGACCCCGGGCGCAGGCGGCAATGGTGGGCGGAAGGCGGGCGGCGCGACACGGCCAATTTGGAGCCGATCTATCGCTTTGTGAGCGCGCATTGCCGCGTGGTGGACGAAGTGGACGAGGCGGCGATCTATCACTGCGCGTACTAGCGGCGCTCGTTAGGGGACGGGCGTGGCGGAAGGCGCGTTCGTTCCCCCTCCAAGCATGAAGAGCAAGCACAACCCCAAGATCACCGCAAGCACGATGAAAAACGCCCGTTTGTTGGCGGGCTTGATGGCGCGCCCGTGTTTGTCGTGATAATTCCCCGTCAGCAGCAAAAGCAAATCAATGATGAGCCAGATGCCGAAACCGCCCAGGGTGAAAAGCTGGACGATCCCTTCGAGCGTGTAGCCGGTGTAAAAACGGTGTGCGCCGAAGACGCCGAAGAAAATGGCTAACAAGGTGGTGGAAAGCCACCCGCGCGGCGGGGCTAGGGAGGCGAATGGACGCTCGGCAACCCCCTGGATGGCAGGGGCGTTGGCCTGCTCGATAACGTTTTGGACAACGATATGGATCTGGGGCATCGCCAGGGGTTGCGCGGCCTGGTCTTGGTAGAAGGGGTTGACCATCACGGTGCCGCAGTGCGTGCAGGTGAGCGTAGGCGTGTCGGCAGTGGGCAATGAGGCTCCGCAGTTGCTGCACGACAGCGTTTGTAAGGTGTTCATGGGGCGTCCTTGCGTTTGTACAAAAGCCGAAGATTTGCCCCGTGATTATAGGGAGGGGAACACGAAAAAGCGAACATCCGGCGGCGTTTTACAAGGACCGTGCGGTGTGGTTTACGTGGCGCTATGTTTTCGTGTTCGCCAACCGCGCTGCCGAACTCACCAGCGCACGGAATACGTGCAACTGTCCTCGCCGTGTTTGCGGCACGGGGCGTCTGGATCGTGTTCGACGATCAAGTGGCCGTCGGGCGGCAAGTAGCGCCGTGCAATGCCGTAAAGTAGCCCGTAGTCGAAATCGCACGGGTAGGGGTTTTCGCAAAAGATCTGGAACTCGCGCCGTTTGGCTTGGCTGGTGCGGTAAGTGCCGATCTCTCCGTCTTTGTGGTTCATGTGGTAGGCTTCGTCGATGGAAAACAGCGCGTCTTCGATGGTCTGGATTTCGGGCGGCCACAGGACGTGTTTGGGAACTTCCATGCCGATATGCACCAAATCGAGCATGGCGGTGAAGTCTTTTTCGTAAATTTCCTTGAAGACATCCAATATGGACTGGAGCAGATACCATGCGTCGGGTTGGACGCTTGCGAAGCCGTGTTTTTCTAGGAGGGGGCGGGCGGATTCCCCCAGCGCGGCGATGTATGCTAGCAGTATCTTCCCGCGCACTTTAACGTTAGGGTCGAACGAAACGAATTGAGCCATTGGGAATTCCTCCCATGATTATCGTTTCTCTGGATACTCTTATATATAGCATTTTTAAGAAAGTTTGGAAAGACGAACAGAATAAGAGTAAGTATGAAAAAAGCAGGGGCGGAGCGTTGAGGAAGCGCTCCGCCTGCGAAAATATAATGGCGAAAGAACTACCAACGCACGAAATATGTGCAGCTATCCGCGCCGTGTTTGCGGCACGGGCCGTCGGGGTCGTGTTCCACGAGCAGGTTGCCGTCCACAGGCAAAAAACGCCGCGCAATGCCGTAAATCAGGCCGTAGTCGAGATCACACGGGTACGGGTTTTCGCATACCATCGTGATCTCGCGCTCACCGGTGCGCGTGGCTTGGTAGGATCCCACTTCGCCTTGATGGTTCATGTGATAGGCCACGTCAATGGCTTGGAGCGCGTCTTCGATAGTTTGGATTTCTTCCGGCCAGGCCGAGTGTTCGGAAATGCGCTGACCGAGTTGTACCAAGTCCAGAGTGCGACTGAAGTCCCCTTCGGAAAGTTCGCGGAGAGCGTCAAGCATGTTTTGCAGTGGATACCATTGGGCGGGGCCGATGTTTAGCAAACCGTGTTTTTTCAGAATGGCCTGGGTCGCTCCTCCGGTTCCGGCAAGGAAGGCTTGGATATGGACTCCGCGCGTTTTGGCTTGAGGGTCGGGCGCTACGAATTGAGACATGGCGTGTGCTCCTTTGGATGTTTATTTCCACCTGTGATGATAATTATAAATTAAAGTGGGGACGCACCGCTAGGACTTGGAATTGAGAGGGAATTTTCAGGTTTAGCCGCGCGTTGTTTTTTTGACGCTGCGCACGGCTTGCGCTACAATCCGAACAAACGTTCAAAATCCCCTAAGCACGTGAGGACAATTTTCCCCAATGAGCCAAAAATTTATCGTCGTGCGTGGCGCACGCGAACACAACCTGAAAAACATTGACGTAACCATCCCGCGCGACAAGCTCGTCGTGATCACCGGACTGAGCGGCAGCGGCAAAAGCTCGCTGGCTTTTGACACGATCTTCGCTGAGGGGCAGCGGCGCTATGTGGAGTCGCTGTCGGCGTATGCGCGGCAGTTCCTCGGGCAGATGGAAAAGCCGGACGTAGACCAGATCGAGGGGCTTTCGCCGTCCATCTCGATTGACCAAAAGAGCGTCAGCAACAACCCACGCTCGACTGTGGGCACGGTGACCGAAATTTACGACTATTTGCGCCTGCTCTATGCGCGGGTCGGCGTGCCGCATTGCCCTACCTGTGGCGTGGAACTGGCCCAGCAGTCCGCGCAGCAGATCGTGGAGGCGGTCGAGGCGTGGGCGGACGGCACGCGCGTGCAAATCCTGGCGCCTGTCGTCAAGGCGCGCAAGGGGCGGCACGAAAAGGTGCTGGAAGAGATTGCGCGCAGCGGCTTTGTGCGGGCGCGCATTGACGGGGAAGTGCACGACCTGAGCGAATCTATTGCGCTGGGACGCTACAAAATGCACACCATCGAGGTGGTGGTGGATCGGCTGGTCGTGCGGCGTTACGACGATCCGGACGGGGAAGAGGCGCAGGCAGCGCGCTCGCGGCTGACCGACTCCATCGAAACGGCGTTGGAGTTGGGCGAGGGCATCGTGATCGTCAACGACGTGACCGACCGCGCCCACCCCGTTGACCATGCTTTCAGCGAGCATTTGGCCTGTCCTGAAGGGCACGGCAGTTTCCCCGAGTTGGAGCCGCGCTTGTTCTCGTTCAACAGTCCGCACGGCGCGTGCCCGTCGTGCCAGGGCTTGGGCGTCAAGCGCGAGTTTGACCCCGATTTGATCGTGCCCAACAAGCGCTTGACCATCGAGCAGGGGGCGCTGGCGCCCTGGGCGACCAACAGCAGCGATAGCTGGACGCGCAGCTACCTTTTCGAGGCCTGCCGCAATTTCAACATCCCGACCGATGTGTCCTGGGAAGAGCTGACGCCCGAACAGCAGCACATTTTGCTTTACGGCGCGGAAGACACGATCCGTATTCAGCACCACAGCGACAACGGCGGCTTTTTCGCTTGGAACACGCAGTTCGAGGGTGTGCTGAACACTACTGCGCGCCGCTACCGCGAGACCAGCTCGGACTATATGCGCCAGAAGTACGAAGCGTATATGAGCGAGCGGCCTTGCGAGGCTTGCGCAGGGCGGCGCTTGCGTCCGCAAGCGTTGGCCGTGACGGTGGCGGGTCAGCCCATTGACGCGGTGACCGATCTGCCGGTCAAGGAGCTACTCGCGTGGGTGCAGGCGCTGCGCGGCAGCGGCGAGGACGGCGCGCCGCCGCTGCTTTCCGAGCGCGATCTGCACATCGGCCACCAGATTTTGAAGGAAATCGAGGCGCGGGCACAGTTCATGGTCAATGTGGGGCTGGACTATCTGACGCTCAGCCGCACGGCGGGCACGCTCAGCGGCGGAGAAGCACAGCGCATCCGGCTTGCCACACAGATCGGCAGCCAGCTCACCGGCGTGCTCTACGTGCTGGACGAACCGAGCATCGGGCTACACCAGCGCGACAACGCCCGCTTGCTGCGCACGCTCCAGGGGATGCGCGACTTGGGCAATACGTTGCTGGTGGTGGAACACGACCACGAGACCATGCTCTCCGCCGACTGGATCATTGACCTGGGGCCCGGGGCGGGCGAACACGGTGGCGAGGTGATCGCCGAGGGCACGTCGGAGGCGATCATGGTGCACCCGACCAGCATCACCGGCGCCTACCTTTCCGGTCGCCGCTGCATCCCCATCCCCGAACAGCGGCGCGAGGGCAACGGCCTGGCGCTGACCGTGCGCGGTGCGCGCGAACACAACTTGAAAAACATTGATGTGCGCATCCCGCTGGGCAAGCTGATCGTGATCACAGGCGTGAGCGGCAGCGGCAAATCCACGCTGATGATCGAGGTGCTCTACAAGGCGCTGGCGCAGCACCTTTACGGGACGCGCGTGCGCCCGGGCGCGCATGACGCCATCGAAGGGCTGGAGCACATCGACAAAGTGATCCACATTGACCAGTCGCCCATCGGACGCACGCCGCGCAGCAACCCGGGCACGTATACTAAACTTTTCGACCACATCCGCGCGCTTTTCGCCGAGTTGCCAGAAAGCAAGATACGCGGCTATAAACCGGGGCGCTTTTCCTTCAACGTGCGCGGCGGGCGCTGCGAGCATTGCAAGGGCGAGGGACAGCTCAAGATCGAAATGCAGTTCCTGCCGGACATCTACGTGCCGTGCGAGGTGTGTCACGGGGCGCGCTATAACCGCGAAACGTTGCAGGTGAAGTACAAGGGCAAGTCCATCGCGGACGTGCTCGATATGACCGTGAGCGAGGCGCTGGAGTTTTTCGCCAATTTCCCGCCCATCCATAACAAGCTGGAAACGCTGGCGGCGGTCGGGCTGGGTTACATCCGCATCGGGCAACCCGCGCCCACGCTCAGCGGCGGAGAAGCGCAGCGCGTCAAGCTCAGCCGCGAGCTTTCCAAGCGCGCCACCGGACGCACGCTCTACGTGCTGGACGAGCCTTCGACGGGGCTGCACACGGCGGACGTGGCGCACTTGATCACGGTGCTGCAATCGCTGGTGGAGCGCGGCAACACGGTGCTGATCATCGAGCACAATCCGGACATCATCAAGGTGGCCGACCATCTGATCGATTTGGGGCCAGAAGGCGGGGACGCGGGCGGCTACGTGGTGGCCGAAGGCACGCCGGAGCAGGTGGCACAGATTGCGGAAAGTTATACCGGGCGCTTTTTGCGCGAGTATCTGGCGCGCTCACATTGCTGAGCGCGTTTGCGAGGGCTTTGCCCCCGCGCCCCCAGCAGGGGCGCTCCGCCCCTGCACCCCCCGCGAGCCGTGCTGCGCACGCCTCGCGGCGTTCGTGCATTGACTCGCGTCGGTCAGGGGAGCTTGGGCCGTCACCGTGCGCATGGGGCGCGCCGCCCGCCCCGCGCTCCGCGCGGCGCAAAGCGGCTTCCGCCGCTTT
>CAZZNC010000089.1:0-7975 GCA_964655405.1 uncultured Anaerolineaceae bacterium
GCCCGCATCCAAGCAGCACGAGAAATCGCCCCGCGTGAACCGTTGCCCTTTGACACCGTGGGCAGCGCGGAGCACCTCCGCATCGCCCAACAGATCGCCGACCGTTCGATCACGTTGGTACGCGACAAAGAACGCTTGCCGTTGCGGTTGAACGCGGACGCTACGGTGTTGGTGATCACGCCGCAACCGGTAGACCTGACGCCTGCCGACACATCTTCGACCACGCAAATCCGGCTCGCAGAAGCCATCCGGCGCCGCCACACACGCACCCAGGCGTTCGAGCTGCCGCATCAACGCGACGATGCTGCCATCAAAGCCACGTTGCACCAAGCGCAGCAAGCGGACGTGGTGATCGTAGGTACGATCAACGCCGACCAAGACGCTCAACAAGCCACGTTGGTGCGTGCGTTGCAAACACGCGGTTATGCGCCAATTGTGGTGGCGCTGCGCACGCCTTACGATCTGCGCGCCTTTCCACACGTGGAAACCTACCTGTGCGCCTACGGCATCCGCGACGTGACCACCGAGGCCATCGCGCGGGTGCTCTTTGGCGAAATCGAGGCGACGGGCACGCTGCCTTGCCCCATCCCGGGCATTCCAGAAGCCAAACACCTCACACCTTAATGCATACCTGGCGGGCATAGGCTCGCGTAAACAGGGGGCGCGAGCCTTGTCCCGCATCCTAACCGAAATAGCCCCTCGCCGATGTGCGGGGGGCTGTTACATAGGAGCGAAGTGGTGAAACGACAAGCGCTACTGATCGTGTTGATGTTGGGGAGCGTGGGGCTAGGAGCGCGCGCCTATGCGCAGGACGATCCGACCACGCCAAGTTGGTGCGTTTCGGTCTGGTATCCTTCTTCGGAGCACGCGGGCGGCTATGAGTCGCTGATGCGCCACGCGGAGGCGCTGGACGAAGTCAACCCGTTTTGGTACTCAGCCCTGCCCGACGGGACGCTAGCACTCAGTCCGGAAGCCGAGGACGCCGAAAAGCTGGCCGCGTGGCGCGAAGCGGGCTTGCTGATCCTGCCTACGATTGCCAACGCCGCCCCCCAAGCTGTCCACGCCGAAACACGCGCCGCCCATATCGCCAACATCGTGGCGCTGGTGGAACGCATGAATTACGATGGCATTGATATTGACTACGAAGCGTTTCCGCTGGCAACGCGTGACGATTTTTCGGCCTTTATCGAGGCGCTGGGCACGGAGCTACACGCACGGGGGCGGCTGCTTTCGATAGCCGTACACGCCAAAACGTCCGACGCGGGAGCATGGGAAGGCGCAGCCGCACAAGATTGGACACGCCTGGCATCCGCAGTGGACGTGTTCCGCATTATGACCTATGATTACCACAATCGCGCCAGCGCCACCCCCGGCCCCATCGGGCCGCCGCAATGGGCCGCTGAAGTGTTGCGCTATGCCGCCAGCGTCACAGAGCTGGGCAAAGTGCGCTTGGGACTGCACTTTTACGGCTATCGGTGGCAGCGCAGCTCGGTGGCTACAGTCACGTGGGAAAGTTTCCAGCGCACGGTGGCATCCTTCGATCTCACCATCGCGCGCGATCCGGCAGACAGGGAAGCCTATGTGCAATTCAAGGCACGCGGCTTGCCTGCCCAAACGATCTACGTGGCAGACGCTGTCGGGTTGGCGTATAAATTGGACGCTCTACAAGCCGCCTATCCTGAGCTGGGCGGCGTCGCTATTTGGGGAGTCGGCGGAGAAGACCCCGCGCTGTGGGACGTGCTGCAAACCCATCGCATGGGGGATTGTGCGCTGCGCCGTAAAGAATGAGCGCCGACGAGCAATCACAAGCGCGTCGGCCAAGTCTCCCTTGCTGCACACGTAAACGCAAAGGGCTTATGAAACATTATCGCATCAATCGCAAGGCCACCCATCGCCAACTACGCCGCCATAACCGCCAGTTGCTGCTACGCGCCGTTTATGACGGCCTGGCAGACAACCGCGCCGCCTTGGCCCAAGAAACCGGCCTCGCCAAACCCACGGTTTCCGCTTTGGTTAGCGAGCTGATCGCTGAGGGACTGTTGGTCGAAGGGGGACGCGGCCCGTCTACCGGCGGCGGCGGCAAACGCCCCCGTCTGCTCCAATTCGTGCCGGACGCGCGCAACGTAATCGGCGTGGCAATCAACGGCGAAAGCGTGCAGGGTGCGCTGGCAAACTTGGACGGGCAAATCACCGCGCGTCATACCGTCGCGTTACGCGGCGCACAGGGAGAAACAGCACTCCACCGCATAGAAGAAACCATCAACGGGCTGGTAGCGCAACTGGACGCGCCGCTGCTGTGTGTGGGCGTGGGCGTGGCGGGCGTGGTGGACGCCGCAGAAGGCATGGTGAGCTATGCGCCGCACTTGGGTTGGCGCAAATTTCCGCTGGCGACCCGCTTGGCGCGGCACTACGACGTGCCGGTACATCTGGCGAACAGCACCGAGCTGGCTGCGATGGCACATTTTGTCTTTGGGCTACAAGAAAACATCAGCAGTTTGGCCCTGGTGCTCGTCAGCACAGGGGTCGGCGTGGGGCTGGTCATTGACGGAACAACCTACGCAGGCGGAGGAGAGATCGGCCATTTGCGCCTGGCCGAACGCAGCCCCGTCCCCGTCCACAGCACAGAAACCGGTCGGCTGGAAACATTCCTGGGCTGGCACTATGTCAAACAGCGCGCCTATGCCTTGCGAAAATCCCACCCCAATAGCCTCTTGCCCGCCGCCGGTGAGCCGTTCGACTATTTGCACATCCGTTGGGCCGCCGCCAACGGCGACCCCGCTGCATTGACGCTGCAAGACGAACTCAGCCGCTCGCTGGCGCACGTCTTCGCGTGGACGATTGGGCTGTTGCGTCTCGAACATATCGCGCTGGCCGGCCCGATTGCCGACCTGGGGCAACCGCTTCTGGAAAGTGCCGTTGCCCACACACGCACGCTCATTTTGTCCGATTTGGTGGATCGGGTGGCGTTTTCGCTGGCGTGTTCGCCGCACCTGGTCACCATTGGCGCTATCGCACAATCGTTGCAACTGGAGTTGGGGTTGGTATGAGCTACGCACGCGCCCTCATCGGCATCATCACCAACACACAACACGACGTTTTCCAACGCCGTGTGATCATGGGCATCGAGGAAATCGCCCGCGCACGTGGCTACAGCGTGCTCGTGGACGCTTACGCGGACAATCCGCCCGACGACCAGCAAATCACGCTGGACTACCGCACGATGTCCGGTGTGCTCAGCATTGCCGACGCCACCCCCACCGCCCTGCTGCGTCAGATGCGACAGGAAGGCATACCGGTTTCCCTGGTCAGCCATTACGTACCCGAGCTGCCCATTCCAACCGTCATCGCCGACAATGCCACTGGCATTGAAGCGTTGGTACGGCATGTGGTCGTGGAATGTCAGCGGCAGCGCCTGGTCTACATTCGCGGACTTTGCGGCCAATTGGACAGCGCCGAGCGAGAAGCTGCCTTCCGCCGCGAGATCATGCGTCACAACTTGGATATGCCCGAAGCGCATTTTTTGCGTGGAGATTTCGACCCGCGCACCGCAACCGCCTCGCTGCAAGCGCTCTTGGCGCAAAACACCAACTTTGACGCCGTGATCGCTGCCGATTACTTGATGGGCATCGCAGCGGTCGAAACTTTGCGCAACGCGGGACTGCATGTGCCGGAAGATGTCGCCGTTGTGGGTTTCGGTGACGGGCCGGAAGCCGAGGCCGCCGGCTTGACGACCGTTGCAGCGGACGTGGTGGAACAAGGACGACGGGCCGCCCGCCAACTGATCAGCCAAATCGAAGGGTTGCGCATCGCCGGCACAACACTGCTCAGCGTGGCGCTGGTCGTGCGTCAAACGGGCTGCCCGCCGGTTTGATTTCACTTTTCCGCTTGCACAATCCCCCCTACCTATAGCACAATAGACGCAGTGACGCGCTGAGCAACAAAACATTTGGGGAAAAAACACCGTTGCCCGATAAAGGGCGCGTCAGCTCATACATATACCCACCAAGGGGGAATCATGTTCCAGGCAAAGCGATTCTTCGGGCTAATGTTCGTTATCGGCTGCGTAGGAGCATTGCTCTTTCCCCACATCACTCTGGCCCAGACTCCCACACAGTTGCTCATCAATTACCCCGAGCTACAAGACGTAGACGGGGCGCTGCAATTGGGCTTGTACTTCACTGTCACAGACGGCAGCGGGCGCGTAGTGCAAAATGCGCAGATCCAATCCGCCCGCATCCAATTGGACGACGGAGAGCGCGCGGACGACGTTTCGGTCGAACAGCCCACCAGCCCCTTTTACATCGCGCTGGTGTTGGACGCCAGCGGGAGCATGGGCGGTGCCGCAGACAGTATGCGCCAGGCCGCCATCCAAGCGATCAACGACGCGCCGGAAGAAGCACGCTTTGCCGTCGTGCGTTTCAACCAAAACATAGACACTCTGCAACCTTTCACCGAAGACCGCAACCGCGCCATCAACGCCATCGGTGAAGTGCAGCCCATCCCCAACAGCGGCACGTGCCTTTACGACGCCGCCTATACCGCCATCCGACTGGTTGGCGAAGCACCACCAGGACGCCGCGCCATCATTCTCTTCACAGACGGGCAAGACGAGGTGCTCGGCGGCGACCCGTGCAGCCAACACGTTTTCAACGACGTGGTGCTTTACGCCAACCAGCCGGATACGCGCGTTCCGATTCACACTATCGGGCTTTCCAGCAGCGAGCAGCGCATCAATGTCGCCGAGCTGCGCAACATGGCCGCCCAAACCGGCGGGCTTGCCGCCATCGGCGAACAAGGCGAACTGCGCACGCTTTTTCAGGACATCATGGACGCGCTCAAAAGCCAATGGTTGGCAAGCGCGCAGTTTTACCCCAGCGCGGGAATGCACACCGCCACACTGAGCGTTGTGCTGGACGACGGCACGCTGCTTTCCGCCGTGACAACCTTCAACGTGCCGCGCGACTACGCTGTGCCGATCACGCCTACGCTCACGCCAACACCGATCCGCGTCAAGCTGGAAGTGCTCTCGGTCACCTCAGACCTGCAACAAGATACCATCGCGGTAGAAGTGACCGTTCACGGAGAAGAGATCGTCAGCGAATACCGCTTTGACTTTTTCGACGCGGATACCAACCAGTTGCTGGATCGCGTGATCTTGCCTGCGCCGCTTTCCTCGCCGGTGAGCATTCCGGCCAGCGCGTTGGATGGCAAGGTGCGTTTGGAGCTGCGCGCACTGGACACGCAAGGCAACATCATCGCATGGCCGGGCGAGCGCGACAAATTAGTGGACAAAGTGGAGTACACATTCACCTATTGGCACCCCACCCCCACTCCCATTCCTCAAGCTGCAACTGCCATTCCGGTCGGCGTGGCGCTCAACAGCATCGGTTATGATCAAGCGTCGGACACCATCGCGCTCGACTTGGAGCTGACCGCACCGGAGCAGATCGCCCAATTGGAAGTCAGCGTGCTGGACGCCAACACCAATTTGCGCGTCAATGTGTACACGCTAGCCCCTGCGGACACGGTGCAGATCAAAGCGGAAAATCTGAAGCCGGAAGGCGAATACGCAGTCTACCTCATTGCGCAAAGTGCCACCGGACAAAACTTGGCGCGCAGCAACACCGTGAACTTCATTTACACACCGCTGCTTACGCCTACACCAACCCCCACCCTCACGCCCACACACACGCCAACTCCGGCACCGGTGGAAATTGGCATTGATGGAATCACGATTGACCAGGAAACCGGCAAGGTCGTGATCGCGTTGCGCGAAGTCAGCGATGCACGCATTGGGAGCTATGAATTGCAGCTCCGCGACGAAAACGGCCTGGTTATCGGCGAATATGTCCACACACCGCCGCCCTTTGAAATCCGCGTGCCGTTGGCGAGCTTCAAGCCAGGGGATTACACGGCCTTTTTGCGCGCATTGGGGCCACAAGGCACGCTTTTGGCTGAAGCCGCGCCGCTCAATTTTGCCTACAACCCGCCACCGACGCCCACGCCAACGCTTTCTCCAACGCCTTCGCCCACCTTCACGCCAACGCCTGTCCCCGGGCTGCCGACGCGGGTTACCAACGCCGTGCGCGACAATCCGGCCCTGATGTTGATTGTTGTGGTGCTGGCGTTTGTGTTGTTGTTGGTGCTTTTCTTGCTCTTGCGCCCACGCAAGGGGCAACAAGTGGGCACAGAGTTCCTTTCGGCACAAACCGGCTTTTACGAAATGCCCCCTGAAGCCGAAGCGCCACCCGCCGCTGAGGAAAACAACGTGCCCAAAACCATGATCGAGCCGGCGCCCACGAATGTCTATGAGTCAAATTTGTTGCCGGTGGCGAGCTTGGAGCTTCACAACTCGCCGGCCATGCCACGCATCGGCGCACACGTGCCCATCGAAGCATTGCCCTTCCGCATCGGACGCGGCATGAAAGGCGAGCCGGACGCGCTCAGCTTGGACGAGGACACCAGCGTTTCACGCCGCCACGCGCAAATTACCTACGAAGGCAACCGCTTCTACCTCACCGACTTGGGCAGCAGCAACGGCACCCAAGTGGACGGCATCCACTTGGCAGCCAACGCTCCGCACCTATTGCACAACGGCGCGCACATCACCTTTGGGAAACACACAGAAGCCACGTTCTGGCAAGAAGACGAGGAAGGCGACGCACGCACCTTCACCGGCAACGATCCTGACAAAACCGATTACTATCAAAATCCGCAAGATTTGCAGCCGCCGCGCTTCCAGGACGGGCCACCCGACAACCCCAACGCAACGGCCTGAGGTGGAAAACCGACGCGCGACAATCACAGAAAAGGACGGGGGAAGATGGCGGAGCAGCTTGGCACGCTTGATATAGCCGTCCAGACGGACATTGGGCGGAAGCGTAAACGCAACGAGGACTTTTACGGCCTGCACGTTCCAGAAGCCAACACGCCTCAACATGCCTACGGTGCGCTCTTCATAGTGGCGGACGGCATGGGCGGCATGGGTGGAGGCGACGCCGCTAGCCAAACCGCCGTCTCTGTGCTGCTGAAACATTACTACTCCGAACACAGCCCACACATGACCCCATTGGCGGCGCTGAAAGAGACGTTGCAAGTCGCCAACGACGCCGTGCGCCAAAAAGCACGTGAAATGAACATGACGCGCATCGGTTCGACAGCGGCGGGCGTGTTGTTGTTGCCCAATGGCGAAGCCTTGATCTTCAACGTGGGCGACGCGCGTGTCTACCGTGTGCGCCAAGGGCTGATCGAACAGCTCAGCCACGACCAAAGCGTGCTGCAACACCAAATCGACGCGGGGATCATTTCCGCTGAACAAGCCCGCCAGGCGCGCAACGTCAACGTGACCGCCTACATCGGGCAACCCGCCCCGCGGGAAGCCGTGCACCGCAAAGCGCACGTGCCGCCCGCGGATGTGTTCGTGATGTGCTCCGATGGGCTGTGGGACCTGGTCACCCCACATGAAATGCTGCGCATCGTGGATCAGTACCCCGCTGAGCAAGCCACGCGCCGCTTGGTGGAATTGGCGCTCAAACGCGGCGCGCCGGACAATGTGACGGTGCTCGTGCTGCGCATCGGAGAAAACCTCGCCGCGCGTAGCGCACGCAAGACGTTCTTGGCGTTGCCGATTTTGCTGTTGTTGCTGGCCGCGCTGGCATGGTTCGCCTTCGGACGCGGCAAAGGGGACAAAAACACAGCGCCAAACACGCCCACTTACGCCGCCGCAAGTGTGCTCAGCACAACGCAGACGCCCGTCACGCGCACGGTCAGCGCAGCGGCATCGGCAACCGAAACGCCCGCCGAGCCGCTGTCCACGCAGGCCGCCGTGATCAGCGTTTTTACAGACACACCCAGCGCCACCATCAACGTCACCGCAACAGCCACACCGAGCGCCACGGCCACGCCCAGCATCACGCCATCCCGCACGCCCACATGCACGCCGAGCGAAACCGCCACACACACACCGACGCTTAGC
>CAZZNC010000090.1:0-7967 GCA_964655405.1 uncultured Anaerolineaceae bacterium
GCCGATCATCGAAACGCTGCTGGGCGACGTTTCCGCGTATATTCCCACCAACGTCATTTCTATCACCGATGGGCAGATTTACCTGGAAAGTGACCTGTTCTATTCCGGCGTGCGTCCGGCGGTGAACACCGGCTTGAGCGTGAGCCGTGTAGGTGGCGACGCGCAACGTAAGATTATGAAGAAGGTGGCCGGTCAGCTGCGTTTGGATATGGCGCAGTTTCGCAGCTTGGCGGCCTTTGCGCAGTTCGGCTCGGATCTCGACAGGGCCACCCAACAACAGTTGGATCGCGGGATGCGCTTGCAAGAGATCCTCAAGCAGCCGCAATATCAACCCACCTCGCTCATTGACCAGGTGGCGCTGATTTTGACAGGCACGCGCGGCAAGCTGGACCGTGTGCCCGTGCCGCAGATCAAGGAATGGGAAGAAGGCTTTTTGGCCTATTTCCACATGCAATATCCGGACTTCGAGCAGAAAGTCGCCGAGGCCAACTATGCGTTGACCGACGAGATCGAGGCGCTGTTGCTGAAGGCGGCGGACGAGTTCAACGAGACC
Organism: uncultured Anaerolineaceae bacterium; assembly: GCA_964655405.1. Taxonomy (GTDB): domain Bacteria; phylum Chloroflexota; class Anaerolineae; order Aggregatilineales; family Aggregatilineaceae; genus JALSSH01. The sequence continues at coordinate 554 of CAZZNC010000090.1, forward strand.
TGGGCCGATTTGCACGAGTCCGAGTCAGCGGCGTAGGGCCTAGGGAGGCCAATATCCATGCCAACGACACGAGAGATCAAGCGCCGTATTCGTTCGGTGAAGAACATCAACCAGGTGACCCGTGCGCTAGAGGCGGTTTCGGCCTCGTCGGTGCGCAAGGCGCAAGAAGCCATGCTCGCCAGCCGTTCCTATGCGCAACACGCTTATAACGTGTTGGTGGGGGTTGCCGCACAAGTTAAGGGCACGCCGCCGCATCCGCTGTTGGAAGTGCGCGAGTCGGTGGGCCGAATCGGTGTGGTGATCGTCACCGGTGATCGCGGGTTGGCTGGTGCTTACAATACCAACATCGTGCGCCATACCACGCGCTTTGTGGAGCGCTACGGTCAGCCAGTGCACTGGATCACTGTGGGGCGCAAGGGACGAGACCAGATCCGCCGCTGGATTGCGCGGAAAAACCGTGACGACGGTGCTCTGGATTTCTTGCGCGACCAAAAGATCGTGGCGGAATTTTCGCATCTGCCCGCTGCGCCGGACTTGAAGGACATTGCCCCGATTGCGCGTGTGGTTTTCGACGAGTTCTTGAGCGAGGTGGACGAGGTTTTCATCGCCTACACCAACTTTATCAACACCATGACGCAACAGCCGCGCGTGCTGCCACTTTTGCCTTTGCGTCCCTTCGAGCCGCGCACGCGCGACATCCTAGAGCTGGTCAAACCCGACCCGCAGGTGAACTACACCAACCGTTCGTATATCTTCGAGCCGAGCGCCGAGGCGATCTTGGGCGAGATCATCCCCCGCTTTACGGAATTGCAAATTTTGCAGGCTATGCGCGAAAGTGTGGCGAGCGAGCACAGCGCGCGTATGGTGGCGATGCGCAATGCGTCCGAAAGCGCCGAGAGCTTGGCGGGCACTTTGCAATTGGAATATAACAAGGCGCGCCAACTGGCGATCACGAGTGAGATTTTGGACATTATCGGCGGGGTGGAAGCGTTGGCGCAACAGGACGAAGCGCCCTAGTCCCGCGTTTTTTCGAGGAGATGAAAAAATCTATGGCGACCGCGACAAAACAGGAAGTGCAGGGCCGGATTTCGCAGATTCTCGGCGGCGTGGTGGACGTGACTTTTTCGTCCGATGCCGACTTGCCGGAAATTTACGACGCGATCCGCGTGCCCCGTGAAGGCCAGGATGATTTGATCTTGGAAGTGCAACAGCACGTCGGCGCCGACCGTGTGCGCTGCGTGGCGATGGACACCACCGACGGGTTGCGGCGCGGCGTGCCCGCCTATGCAACCGGCGCGCCGATCATGACGCCGGTGGGCGAAGCTGTCTTGGGGCGCATCTTCAACGTGTTGGGCCACCCTGTGGACGAACAGGGGCCGGTGGCGGCGGATGTGTACTATCCGATCCACCGCGAGGCTCCCACCTTTGACGAGCAAGCCACTTCGGTGGAAATGTTCGAGACGGGCATCAAGGTCATTGACCTGATCGCGCCGTTCCGCAAAGGCGGCAAGGCGGGCATCTTCGGCGGCGCGGGTGTGGGTAAAACCGTTGTGATCATGGAGCTGATCCGTTCGATTGCCAAAGAGCACGAGGGCTTTTCGGTCTTTGCGGGCGTGGGCGAACGCACGCGCGAAGGGACGCAGCTTTACGGCGAAATGGAAGAAAGCGGCGTGCTGGGCCAAACGGCGATGGTCTTTGGGCAGATGAACGAGCCGCCCGGAGTGCGTTTGCGCGTGGCGCTGACCGGTTTGGCGATGGCCGAATATTTCCGCGACCAGGGCCGTGACGTGTTGATGTTCATTGACAACATCTTTCGCTTTTCGCTGAGCGGTTCGGAAGTGTCGGCGCTGCTGGGGCGTATGCCTTCGGCGGTGGGCTATCAGCCGACGTTGGCGCAGGAAATGGGCGACTTGCAAGAGCGCATCACCTCCACCAAGACCGGATCGATCACGTCGCTGCAAGCGGTGTACGTGCCCGCCGACGACTATTCCGACCCCGCGCCGGTGGCGGTTTTCGCGCATCTGGACGGCACGTTGGCGCTCGAGCGCTCGATTGCCGAGCAGGGCATCTATCCGGCGGTGGACCCGCTGGCGAGCACCAGCCGCATCCTGGACCCGAATATCGTGGGCGAAGAGCATTACAACACGGCGCGTGAAGTGCAGCAAGTGCTCCAGCGCTACAAGGACCTGCAGGACATCATCGCCATTTTGGGCGTGGACGAGCTTTCACCGGAAGACCGCGCCATTGTCGGACGTGCGCGGCGTATTCAGTTTTTCCTGAGCCAACCGTTTTTCGTGGCGACTCAGTTCACGGGCCGCGAGGGGCGTTATGTGCCGGTCAAAGACACGGTGCGCGGCTTCCGCATGATCTTGGATGGGAAGCTGGATCACATCCCCGAGCAGCTCTTCTACATGGCTGGCTCGATTGAGGACGTGCAGGAACGCTACGAAAAGGCGCAGGCGGAAGAACAGCAAACGGCGGCGAAGGCGTAAGTTTGCCACGCGGCTAAGGAGGAGGCGCTATGCCGATGGAAGTCGAGGTCGTTTCCCGCGTGCGTCAGCTATATCATACGGACAAGGCCGATATGGTGATCATCCCCGGCAGCGAGGGGGAAATGGGTGTACTGCCCAACCATTCGCTGCTGCTCAGCACGTTGGACTTTGGCGAGCTGCGCATTGTGGAAGGGGACGACATCGTGAGCTTTGTTGTTTACGGCGGCGTGGTGGACGTGCGTCCGGACAAGGTGACCGTGTTGGCCGACGATGCGGAGTCGCTTTACGAGCTGGATTTGCAGCAGATTGAAGAGGCGCGCGAACGGGCACGGCAGTTGATGGAAGAGGGCGCACCGAACGAGGAACACGCGCATATCGTGCAAGAGCTGCGGCGTGCAGAAATCGCGGCCAAAGTGCATCGGCGCGCCATGAAGCGCCCCGGGCAACGCATCCGCAGCATCCAAGAAGACGAGCAGGCCTGAGGCAGCGCACGCTGGGCCGGTCAGAGCGGGAACATCGCGCCGGTGAGTGTCATCGGCGCGGTGTTTTTTGCCTGCTGCGCGCGGGCAAACGTGGGAACGCGGCATATGCTGCCATTTGTGGATATTCGCGCGCAGGGCGGCCTTGCGGTATACAAGAGGCTGAGCGCAGGCCTACGGACTGAGGAAGGCACGAGGGCATGGGCATTTTTTCACGCAAACTCGGCGTAGATCTCGGCACCAACAACGTGCTGATCTATGCGAATGGGCAGATTGTGTTACAAGAACCTTCGATGGTTGCGTTGACCATCGAGGACGAGCGTGTGGTGGCGGTGGGGCAAGAAGCCCGCGATATGTGGGGACGGCATCCCGAGCATATTGACGTGGTGCGGCCTTTGCGCGACGGAGTGATCGCCGATTACGAAGTGACCGAGGCGATGTTGCGCTACTTCTTCCGCAAAGTGGGCGGGCGGATGCGTGTGCGCGGGCCGGAGGTGATGTTGAGCGTGCCGTATGGCGTGACGAGCGTGGAAAAACGCGCCGTCCACGAAGCAGCGGTGCGTGCCGGTGCGCGGGAAGCGTACTTGTTGCCGGAGCCGCTTTTGGCGGCGCTGGGTGCGGGGATGCCCATCAGCACGCCGGCGGGTAACATGATCCTCAATTTGGGCGGCGGCGCGAGCGAAGCGGCGGTGCTGGCGATGAACGGGATCGTGGTGGCCGAAAGTGTGCGCATGGGCGGGATGCGGCTGGACGAGGCGATCATTAACTATGTGCGGCGCAAGTACAGCTTGGTGATCGGCGAGCCGACTGCCGAGTCGGTCAAAATTCAGATCGGCGCGGCGGTGCCCATCGGTGAAGAGCTGAGCATGGAAATTCAAGGCCGTGACCAAGTGGGCGGCTTGCCGCGCACCATCACCATCACCACCAGCGAAGTGATCGAGGCCATCCAAGAGCCGCTGTCCTCGATTGTGGGCGCGGCGCAATCTGTGTTGGAAAAGACGCCGCCGGAGCTGGCCTCCGACATCATCGATCGTGGCGTGGTGTTGACCGGTGGCGGGGCGCTTTTGCGCGGCATCGAAGAGTACATCACGCAAAAAATCGGCGTGCCGGCCTACCGTGCCGAAAATCCGATGGTGGCGGCGGCGGTGGGGGCAGGGCGCGCGTTGGACGATCTGGCGTTCTTGCGGCGCACGTTGGTTGGGTTGTAGACGTGGCGCGTGTGCTATACTGAGCGGCGTTTGGGTGTTCGCATCGTCGGGGAGCTGATATGACCTTTGATCAAAACTCGCTCAACACCTTGATCCTGGCGCTGATTACGGCGGTGGGGGCGGTGAGCACGGCCTTTTGGCTGGCGCTGATTTTGTGGACATGGCGGGATATGCGCCAACGTTCGCGCGATCCACTGGCGCAAATTGCGGCCAGTTTGGTGGTGGCGGTGTTGGGCATTTTCGGTTTGGTGATCTACGTGATGTTGCGTCCGTCGGAAACGTTGGCGGAGGCTTACGAGCGCTCGTTGGAAGAAGAAGCGTTGTTGCAAAACATTGAAGAGCGCCCTCTTTGCCCGGGCTGTGGACGCACGACCAAAGACGATTGGCAGGTGTGCCCACATTGCCATACACGGCTGAAAAAAGCGTGTGCCAGTTGTGGCGAGCTGTTGGATCTGGCGTGGAATTTGTGCCCCTATTGTGCCGCGCCGCAACCTGCGCCCCAACCCCAAGCAGGGCGTCGGCGCAGCGTGGCCGCGCAGCTTGGCGCGGCGCCTCCGTATGACGCTGCCACCGATGCCCCTGTGGAGTATGTCGAAGAGGACTACTGAGCGCACTCACCGCCTTGCCCGACACACATCACTTTGAGGAAGTTGGTTGGGTTGCCGATGCCGAAGGGCACGCCACCGACCAAGATCACCAAGTCGCCTTCTTTCACCAAGTCGGTGGCTTGTGCTTTGCCGACCGAAACCGCGATCATCTCGTCTATGGTGTGGAACGGTTCCACCAGCATCGGCGTCACGCCCCAGACCAGCGCTAAGCGGTTGTAGGTGTCGCGGTTGGGCGTGGTGGCGAGGATGGGCGTGTTGGGGCGCACGCGCGCGATGCGGCGCGCCGTGTAGCCGGAGCGCGTGCTGGCGATGATCAGCTTGGCGTCCAACATTTGGGCCAAACCGCTGGTGACATGGCTCACCGCTGCCGGCACGATATGCACGGCGGGGTCGTTGCTGAGAAGGGCCTCGCGCGTCAGCGTGACAGGGTGCATCTCGGCGTGTTGGTGCATATATTCTTCGGCGATCTCTGCGATCTTGACCATCGTTTCCACCGACTGAAGCGGATATTTGCCGACCGCCGTTTCGCCGGAAAGCATGATCGCGTCGGTGCCGTCGAAGATCGCGTTGGCTACGTCGGTGGACTCTGCGCGGGTGGGGCGCGGGTTTTCGATCATGCTTTGCAGCATCTGCGTTGCAGTGATCACCGGCTTGCCCACCTGGTTGCAACGGCGGATGATGTTCTTTTGGTGGACGGGGACGCGCTCGGCGGGTGTTTCTACGCCCAGATCGCCACGCGCCACCATGATCGCGTCGGACTGTTCGAGGATGTCCTCGAAGTTTTCCAGCGCCTCCGCTTTTTCGATCTTGGCGATCAGCGCGGCGCTGCCGTTCAGATGGCGCACCAGCCAGCGCAATTCGCGCATGTCCTCGCCTGTGCGCACGAACGAGAGCGCCACATAATCCACGCCTTGCGCCAATGCAAAGCTCAGATGATCGCGGTCTTGCTCGGTGATCGAAGAGAGGCTCAACCGCGTATCCGGCACGCTGACGCCCTTGTGCGAACCCAGCGCCCCGCCGGTGACCACCTCGCAAACCACTTCCTCGCCCCGCTTTTCTTGCACCAAAAACTCGATCTGTCCGTCGTCCAGCAGCAGCCGTTCGCCTATGTTCATGTCGGCCAGCACGTCGGGATGCGGGAACGGGATCAGGAACGGGTCGTCGTCTTCGGTGAGATCGTTGCGCAAAGTCAACGTGACACGGTCGCCCTCGGTCAGTTCGAGCGGATCGTGTGGCAGTGTGCCGATGCGCAGCTTGGGACCGGGTAGATCAGCGAGGATCGCCACGACCGCGCCTTCTTCTTCGGCCACTTGGCGAATGGTGCGCATGTTGCGCGCGTGCGCTTCGTGGTCGCCGTGGCTAAAATTGATGCGGGCTACGTTCATCCCTGCATGGATCATAGCCCGAAGCATCCCTTTGTCTTGGGACGCCGGCCCGATCGTGGCGACAATCTTCGTGCGTTTGAGGTGTTCGGCCTCAGTGCCCATGTACCGCCTCCTCTTTTAGGCTTCCCCCGCGCGGCGGACGTGCGTTGGCGGGGCGCGGCGCGCTGCCGACGATGTCGCTGCCGGCAGCGCGCCGCGCCTGGGCGGCGGACAAAAGTCCGCCGCCTTTGCCCGCGCACGCCCGATGGGGCGGACGGAAATTGGCCGCGCTACAGCGCGCGGTGGATGTTCGGGAACGCCGCCTTGCCCGCGTACTGGGCCGCTGCTCCCAGCTCGTCCTCGATGCGCAACAGTTGGTTGTATTTGGCGACACGGTCGGAACGCGCGGGGGCGCCGGTCTTGATCTGGCCGGCGTTGAGCGCCACGACCAAATCGGAGATGAAGGCGTCTTCGGTTTCGCCGGAGCGGTGGCTGACCACAACCGTCCAGTTGTGCGCCTGGCTGAGCCGGCTGGCGGCCATCGCTTCGGTCAGCGTGCCGATTTGGTTGACCTTGCACAGCAGCGAGTTGCATGTGCCCATCTCGATGCCGCGTTGGACGCGCTCGACGTTGGTCACGAGCAGATCGTCGCCGATGTTTTGCACATGGTCGCCGATGCGCTTTTGCAACATGGCCCAGGTGTCCCAGTCGTTCTCGTCGAGGCCATCTTCTAGCGAAATGATGGGGTATTTTTCCACCCAGTTGGCCCAAAAGTCAACCATTTCTTCGCCGGTCAATTCGCGCCCTTCCTTCTTGAGCACGTATTTGCCGTCGTGGTAAATTTCGCTGGCGGCGGGGTCGAGCGCCAAGTAGATTTGCTCGCCGGGGGTGTAACCGGCCTTCTCGATGGCTTCCAAGATCACCTCGATAGCCGCTTCGTTGCTGGGCAAACTGGGGGCAAAGCCGCCCTCGTCGCCGACGGTAGTGCGGTAGCCTTTGCTCGCCAAGACCTTTTTCAGGCTGTGGTAGATTTCCGAACCCCAGCGCAGCGCCTCGCGGAACGTTTCTGCGCCCACCGGCATGACCAGGAACTCCTGGAAATCGGTGCTATCGGCGGCGTGCTTGCCCCCGTTGAGGATGTTCATCATCGGCACGGGCAATACATGCGCGAACGTCCCGCCCATATAACGGTAGAGTGGCAGCCCGACGCTTTCCGCTGCCGCGCGCGCTGTGGCTAACGATGCGCCCAAGATGGCGTTGGCG
>CAZZNC010000091.1:0-7912 GCA_964655405.1 uncultured Anaerolineaceae bacterium
ACACCAGCACCGCAAGGCGCGCTGCGCGCGCCTTGCGGTGGGTGCAGGGAGCGGCGCTCCCTGCTGGGGACGCGGGGGCAACGCCCCCGCAAAACACTTGCGCGCGCCGCACACGGCTTTTAGCGCAACTCCAACGCCTTGCTTTCCACAATGCGCAGCGCCAATTCCAGGAAGTTCGCCACCGGCATCGCGTCCAGGTCTTCGCCCGTGCGCAGCCGCACGCTGACCGCGCCGGCGGCTACGTCGCGGTCGCCCATGATCAGCATCCAGGGCACTTTTTGCTGCGTGGCCTGACGAATCTTGGCGCCCATGCGGTTGGAGGAAGCGTCCACTTCCACGCGCAGGCCCTGTTCGTGGAGCTGCGCGGCGACCTGCTCAGCGTACTCGACGTGGCGGTCGGCGATGGGGATGAGCACCACCTGCACCGGCGCAAGCCAGGCCGGAAAAGCGCCCGCATAATGTTCCACCAACACGGCCACGAAGCGCTCCATGCTGCCGTAAAGCGCGCGGTGGATCATGATCGGGCGGTGACGGTCGTTGTCCGCGCCGATGTATTCCAGCTCGAAGCGCTCCGGCAAGTTGTAGTCCACCTGCACGGTGCTCACCTGCCACTCGCGCTTGAGCGCGTCGCGGATGATGAAGTCCAGCTTGGGACCATAAAAGGCCGCCTCGCCCTCTTCCACCGTGTACTCCAAGCCGCGCTTGTCCGCCGCGTTGATGATCGCTTGGGTGGCTTGTTCCCACACCTCACTGCTGCCGACATACTTGTCGCTTTCAGGGTCACGCACGCCAACACGCGCGCGGTAGTCGCTCAGCCCCAGCCCGTTGAGGATGAATTCGACCAAGTCCACCACGCCCAAGAACTCGTCTTCGAGCTGTTCGGGCGTGCAGAAAATGTGCGCGTCGTCCTGCGTAAAGCCGCGCACGCGCGTCAGCCCGTGCAGCTCGCCGGACTTCTCATAGCGATAGACCGTGCCGAACTCCGAAAAGCGAATCGGCAAGTCACGGTACGAGTGCAGATCGTCTTTGTAAATGTGGATGTGGTGCGGGCAGTTCATGGGCTTGAGCATGTACAGCTCACCCTCCACCTCGAAGGGCGCGTATTGGCTGTCCTTGTAGTAGGGATAGTGGCCGGAACGCTCGTAGAGCGCCACGCGCGCAATATGCGGCGTGATGACCGGCTGATAGCCGTGTTCGATCTGCACATCGCGCAAGAAGCGTTCGAGCAGATCGCGCAGCACAGCTCCGTTAGGCTTCCAGAGCGGCAACCCCTTGCCCACCAGCGGATCGAAGGTGAAAAGCCCCAGTGCAGGGCCGATCACGCGGTGGTCACGGCGTTTGGCCTCTTCCAACAGCTCCAGGTATTGTTGGAGCTGTTCGGGCGTTTCCCAGGCCGTGCCGTAAATGCGCGTGAGCATTTCGCGCTTTTCGTCCCCGCGCCAATAGGCGCCCGCCGGTGCTTTGAAGGTGATGCTGATGGCGTCGGGGTTGATCGCGCGCGTGTTGGGCACGTGCGGGCCTCGGCAAAGGTCCTCGAACGTGTCGTGCGTATACGTGCTGATCTCCACCGGCCCTTCGATCTTCTCGCCGTGCTCGTCCGTGCCGCCTTGCTCCAAACCCTCGATCAGCTCCAGCTTATAGGGCTGGTCGGCGAAGATTTGGCGCGCTTCTTCCAGCGTGACCACCTTGCGCACGAACTCATGCCCTTCGCGGATGATCTCCTTCATGCGCGCCTCGATCTCGCGCAGGTCATCTTCGGTGAGCGGGCGCGGCAGGTCGAAATCGTAATAGAAGCCGTCTTCGATGGGCGGGCCGATGGCAATTTTGGCTTCGGGGAATTTTTCCAGCACGGCTTGTGCCATCACGTGCGCCGCCGAATGGCGGATGCGATAGAGTTTGCTATCTTGGTAGCGTTCCACTGAGCTTTACTCCTCTGGGGTCGGTTTGGGGACAATCCCCCAACGTCGTGCGCACTTACACAGTTTGCGTTGTGTCGCGGCACGGTGAAAGGGTTGCCATGTAGCGCATAATAAGCGCGTTGTCGGTCAAAAGGCGCGTCGTGCGGCCTTGCACCTCTCGCAGAGTAGCCCCAAATGACGGCTGCGTCCCTACGCTAGGTCTTGCACGTCGCGTTCTAGCCACGCCAACAAATCTTCGCGCTCTGGCTCCAAGTCACAAAGGTTGAACACGCTTTCAAAGACGCCCAACGCCATCAAGTTGTCCACCACATCCTCGATCACGTCCAACGTCAATTGCTCTACGACGATGTGAGGCGTTTCCAACGCGATGAACTGAGTGGCGCTCAAGGAACGGTCATGTTGCCGCGCCACGTCCAGGCTTAGCTGCATTTCCTGACGCAGATGTCCAAGAGTCACGAAATGCGCTTGCCACAGCTCCTCGTCTTCCATTTCTACAAGCACATCGGCGCTATCGTTAACTGGATCGAATCCCACACCGGGGGCGGGTTCGAGCCAAACACGTTTTACTAACACGGTTATGATCCTCTACTCTGTCTAACGAGACACGTTACTTCCATCGTACTACGATTTGGGCGTCAAAAGGAAGACCCCCGCCCCCAATTTTGGGGCGAGGGTCTGCATAGGCCACGCGGTTCCACCCAAATTCGACGCCTCCCTTGCACAAGGAGGCGTCCTCCAGGGCCGATAACGGGGCTAACCGTCGTCGCTTATGAGGCGTGTTTTCGCCGTTCGGCGACGCACTCACGGGTGGTTTCCCTGGCCGGCAAAAACAGGCACGCTCGCAGTCTTGACGCGCCTTCCCTGGGTTTTGGCACAGGCCGGTACTCGTCCCGTTCAAGGCTTTTTTACGGCGCGTTGTTGCGCCATCAATTGTTCACGCTGTTGATCGTAGCGTATGAAAACGGTCTATGTCAAGGGTCGGGTCGGTGGGGCGAAAGCAGAGGTGGCAGGGCGATTGGTGTTTTGGCTGTGCTTCCTTTACATTCTTTGAGGTGGCCATCTCCGGCGTCGCGGGTAGGCCGTTGGAGTATGCCAAGAAGCCGTAGTCTCTATCGGGTAGAAAGGGCACTGTATCAATGATTGATCTGATTCCCAATGAACTGGACTTCCTGGCTATCGTAGGGTTGATTATTCTCGGTTCGTTTTTCATCGGGCACATTTTCCGACGTTTGGGCATCCCGCAGGTGGTTGGCTTTATCATCGCGGGAACGGTGCTAGGCCCATCGGTGTTGGGCATCGTACCGGCCACACTCAACGACAATCTCGCTTTTGTCACCGAGCTTGCGTTGGGGCTGATCGGTTTTGAGATGGGGGAACATCTTCGGTTTGGGGAATTGCGCAAACTGGGCAAAAGTATTTTGCTGATTGTGATCATGCAAGCCGCCGGAGCGTTTAGCTTCGTTTTCGCAGGCGTGTACTTGGTCACCGGCTCGTTGCCGGCGGCCATGGTGCTAGGAGCTATCGGCATGGCAACCGCCCCCGCCGCCACCGTAGACGTTCTGGCCGAGTACGAAGCCGAAGGCCCGATGACCACAACGCTCATGGCTGTGATCGGCATTGACGACGCACTCACCTTGCTGGTCTATAGCATCACAGCGGCTTTGGCCGTGCCGTTGCTGAAGGACGGCAGCGCGGTCACGTTGGGGAGCTTGCTTTCCGGTGGCGGCGGGATTTCTTTGCGGGAAATGATCGAGTTTCCTGTGGTGGAAATCGGCGGATCGCTGGTCGTGGGCGTTGCATTTGGGTTGTTCCTAACGTTCGTGATGGATCATTTGCGCACCCGCCACGAGGATCGCCACATGCACGATGCGATGGTCATTTCCATTGCCATGATCTTCGTAGCGACCGGTCTTTCGCGCAGCTTGCATCTTTCCGTCATCCTCACAGCCATGACGATGGGCGTGGTCGTGGTCAACCGTTCCCCGCACAACGGCCATTACATCCGCTTCACCATCCAACAAGCCGGACCGGTGATCTATATTTTGTTCTTTGCGCTGGTGGGTGCTGGTTTGCGGCTGGATTTGTTGCCACAGATGGGCGCTTTGGGGCTGGTGTATCTCGCTGCACGCATCGCGGGAAAATATATCGGGGCTTGGACAGGCGGCTATCTGGCGCGCACGCCGCGCGCCATCCGCGACAATTTGGGCTTGGCGTTGCTTTCGCAGGCCGGTGTAGCCATTGGCTTGGCGCTGGCTTCTAGCACACGCTTTGCGGACATTGGGCCAGAAGCCGATGACCTGGCCGATTTGATCGTGACCCTTGTGCCGGCCACGACCTTCGTGGTACAGCTGATCGGACCGATCCTGGTCAAAACGGCAGTGATGCGGGCGGGCGAGTGTGGCACGTGTGAACGCGCCGAAGCCGAAAGCCAGGCGGCAGCCGCTTAGCGGGGCGTTCTTACGCGCTTTTAACGCACGGTTGAGGCCAATCTTATGCCGATGCAGTATGCAAACGATAACCTGCATGGACACACCGAGCGGATTGGGAGCAAAACCGATGAGCAAACAAGCGACACCGGAAACACAAACCTATACTTTCCAGGCCGAAATCCAGCAACTGCTGCAAATTTTGGTGCATTCGCTTTACACCGAACGCGAAATTTTCCTGCGGGAATTGATTTCCAACGCTTCGGACGCGCTGCACCGTGTGCAGTTCCAGATGCTGACGGACGAAAACGTGCTCGACGCGGATGCTGAGCTGGCGATCCGCGTGGAGGTAGACAAGGACGCACACACGTTGACCGTCAGCGACACGGGCATTGGCATGACCCGCGAAGAGCTGATCGAAAACCTGGGCACGATTGCCCAGTCCGGCGCCGCTGCGTTTCTCCAGCGCTTGCAAGAAGCGCGCGCCGAAAACATCCCCGCCAGCGACTTAATCGGACAATTTGGCGTCGGGTTCTACTCAGCTTTTATGGTGGCGGACAAGGTCGTCGTTATGTCGCGCTCCCACCAACCGGACGCGCAGGCTTGGGCTTGGACTTCCGACGGCGGCACGATCTTCACGGTGGAAGAAGCGCAAAAAGACACGCGCGGCACCGAGGTCACGCTATACCTGAAAGAAGACGCGGACGAGTTCTTGGAAACGTACCGGCTACGTGCCATTGTCAAGCGCCATTCGGACTTCATACCCTTTCCGATTTACATTGACGGAGAAGTCGCCAACCAGCAACAAGCCATCTGGCGCCGTTCGCCGCGCGAGGTTTCCGAAGAGGACTACACGGCCTTTTACCGCCAATTGACGTTGGACTTTCACGAGCCACTGTTGCATCTGCACATCCAAGCAGACGCACCGGTGCAGTTCTACAGTTTGCTCTACATCCCCGGGCGTGCGGATCGCGGGCTGCTGGCGACCCGTCCGGATTACGGGTTGCGGCTCTACGTGCGTAAAGTGCTGATCGAGGAACGCAACAAGGATTTTTTGCCGCAATATCTGCGCTTTGTCGAGGGCGTGGTGGACTCGGAAGATTTGCCGCTGAACGTGGCGCGCGAGTCCGTGCAAGCCACGCGCGCCATCCGGCGCATCGGGCAAGCGCTGAAGGGAAAGTTGCTGGGTGAACTGGAACGCCTGGCCGCTGACGAGCCGGAACGCTACACGCAATTTTGGCAGGAATTCGGCGTTTTTCTCAAAGAGGGCGTCGCCACAGCCCCCGAAGACGCCGAACGGTTGGCGAAACTGTTGCGCTTCCACTCTTCCCAAAGCAAAGACGACACGCCGGATGTGTCGCTGGCGGACTATGTGGCACGGATGCAGGAAGGGCAGGAACACATTTACTACATCTTGGCCGACAATCTCCAATCCGTGCAGCACAGCCCGCACCTGGACGCTTTCCGCGCCCGTGACCTGGAAGTGCTCTACCTGACGGACACGGTGGACGGCTTCATGCTGATGAACTTGAGCGCATTCGAAGGCAAGAAGCTGCAAAACGTGGACGACGCTTCGTTGGAGCTGCCGGAGTTGGAAACGCAAGACGAAGGCGAAACACTCGACGACGAGGCTTTCGCGGCGGTGCGTCAACGTTTCGCAGATGTGCTCGGCGAGCGTGTGTTGGAAGTGCGCGAATCCAAGGTGCTGACCGACCATCCGGTACGCCTGGCAGCATCGGAAGGCCAACTTGACCGGCACGTGCAGCGCGTTTATCGGCTGTTGGAGCAGGACTTTGAAGTGCCGCGCAAGATTTTGGAGATCAACCGCCGCCATGCGTTGATTCGCAATGTGGCCGCATGGGTGCAAAATGAACCGGACGCCCCCGTGATCGATCAAGTGATCGAGCAACTTTACGAAAGTGCGCTGCTGATGGACGGTTTGCATCCCAATCCGGCCAGCATGGTCGGGCGCATCGAGGCGCTGATGGAACACGCCACGCACCGCACGTAGGCGGCATATAGCGGCTGCGATGACACAGCGCACGCCCGTTTTTTATCCCCCCCCACCCTGAGCATACCGCGCACGGGGTGGGTGTTTTTTTGTGCCGTGTGCATTTGTGCTGCTGGTCAGGTGCGTATATAAAATGCGTAAAGCCGCCGTAAAAAGTTGCAAAAAACGTCCTTCCCCCTCTAACGGTCACGCTGCGGTCACGCCCTTGAGGAATAGTGAAAGGTAAGCCATGCTATTTGATGGAAACAGACCTGTTCACGCCGTCACGCAAGTTAGTTCAAGAGGAGATTTCCGCATGGTGTCGTTACGATATTCGCGCATATTCACGCTGTTTCTTGCAGTCGCGTTGGCGGTGACGCTGCTGCCGGCACTCCCACGTGCCGAAGCAGCCATTGGCGGCTCGATTCGTTACGGCGAAACGGTCACCGGCCAGATCACGGCGCAAAATTACTACGAGCTGTGGGAATTCCAGGGCACGAAGGGCGACCGCGTGCAGATTTTGATGCGAGGAGACGGCTACCTCGATTCCTACCTGGGGCTGTTGATCACCGAAACCCAAGAAGCCATCATGGAAGACGACGACAGCGGCGGAGGCAGCGACGCCTATATCGAGATAACGTTGCCCGTCACGGGGTCGTATGCTATCGTGGCGACGCGCTACGACTTGGAAGCGGGCACAACAGTCGGCGGCTATCAGCTGACATTGCAAGCCGTCGGCGCAGCCACCAACGTCAATACGAGCACGACTGTCACGTCCTCGTCTACTACCACGACCCAACCTGTCGAATTGGACACGGGCATTTTCTACCTGGGCACACTCGAACTTGGCACACCCGCCTCCGGATCGTTGGACAACCGTGCTTTTGCCAACGTCTATGACCTGCAAGTGCAGGCAGGCACTCAACTTGTCGTGGCTATGCTGGCCGACGGCGGGACGTTGGATAGCTACATCTACTTCACCAACGAAGACTTCGACATTCTGGCCGAAGACGATAATTCCGGCGACGAAGTGGGGCTGAATGCAGAGGACGCTTTCCTGACGCTGACCGTGCCCCAGACAGGCACGTACTACGCAGTGGCTACCCGTGCGGGTGGCGCACAGGGCACAAGCTCGGGAACGTATGTATTGTTGGTGGGTATTCCTGAAAACGATACCGCAAACGCCGCCACCCAGCCTGATACTCAGCCACAACAACCCGCCAACCAACCAGCTGCGGCCACTCAATTGCCCCCTGGCGTAAGCTACGCGGGCGTGGTCAATGTGGGCGGAACGGTGCAAGGGCAGATCAGCGCAACGGATTTTGTGCACCTCTACGATTTGGAAGGCACAGCGGGCCAGGAAGTTACGATCATCATGCGCGGCACGGGAGGCTTGGACGCTTACTTGGGGCTGATGACACCGGACGGAGACGTGTTGGCCGAAGACAACAACAGTGCCGGCGGCATGGACGCGCAGATCACGATCCGGTTGCCGGAAAGCGGCACCTACTTGGTGGCGGTAACGCGCAACGGTTTGGACAACGGCACGACGGTAGGCAGCTACACGCTGCAAGTCA
>CAZZNC010000092.1:0-7894 GCA_964655405.1 uncultured Anaerolineaceae bacterium
AGGGGTTCGAATCCCCTATGGGGCATAAATCGTTCGTAGCCTTGAGGCGCGGACGATTTTCTTTTTCCTCGCCGGAAACCGTGCCCACCACGTCGCCAGAACCGCCCGCATCGCCGCCGCCATCGCCGTCTGGCGTGTCGTCCGTTGCAGGGTCGTCGTACAGCGCCGCACGCAGCACCAAGTACCGATCCGCCCAGGGCTTGAGCTTGAATCCCACAATCCGCCGCGCGTCTACGTCTCCCTGTTTGTCGAAAACCGTTGGGCCAGATCGTTTTCTTGACAACACATCTCCTTTGCGTTTTAATGAAGGCAAAGGACTAGACCACCCTGGGCCAATTGCCATGCCATTACATCACGATTCAACCGTTCCATTGTATATCCAATTGAAGGAATATTTGCGGGAGCAAATCGAGTCCGGTAACTACCCCCCGGGCGCACGCTTGCCTTCCGAACGCGATCTCGCCCGCGAATTCGGGGTCAGCCGCATGACAGCCCGCGAAGCGCTCCGTTTGCTGGCCCAAGACGGCTTCGTCTTGGCCCGTGTCGGCAAAGGAACGTTCGTGCGCGATACACGCATCAACCAAGAATTGCGCTATCTCACCAGCTTCACCGAAGACATCTTGCAACGCGGCATGACCCCCAGCAGCCGCTTGATCCAGGCCGAAATCGCAGCAGCGGACAAAGAGATCGCCTCCCAACTGAAAATCGCGCCGGACGCTAAAGTGGTTGTGCTCAGCCGTGTGCGTTTGGCGGACGACGAGCCTATCGCTTGGGAAATATGCCACCTGAATCCGCGCTTGTGCCCGAGCATCTTAGATCACCACGATTTCAACAAAGAATCGCTGTACCAAGTGTTGCAGGATCAGTACGGGTTCCGTCTCGTATGGGCCGACCAGGTCATTGGAGCGAGGATGCCGAACGAGGCAGAACAACAGGTGCTGCGGCTGGACAACGCCACGCCGGTCTTAAACCTGGCAAGGGTCACCTATACGGGAGACAATGTCCCGCTTGAATATGTCCGGTCCGTGTACCGTTGTGACCGCTATCAACTGCACATCATTTTGCGCAGTTTGCACTAGCGCCCAGGCCCAAAAGGACGATGCGTGCAAAAGCTAAAAACAGTTCAACCATCCGCGCAGCAAATGGAGCGCGCCTTTCCACATATTGCCCTGAACAGCATGGAAACCGAGCCTCCGCGCTCATGGGACATGCGTGGATAAAAACGCCGTTTTCCAAAGATGGCGGGTCACCGGACCAACCCTCCCTGGAAAACGGCCCATGACCGGCGGGCATCGCAGCGATTTAGGGGAAAGCGCCCTGCCCTAGAGCGTCACGCTCTGACGATATTCTCCGAAAACGTCACGCAGCACCCCGCAAATTTCCCCGAGCGTGGCGTCGTGCTCCACGCACGCGATGAAAACCGGCATCAGATTGTCCGAGCCGCGCGCCGCCGTTTCCAAATGTCCCAGCAACTCGCGCACCTTCGCGTTGTCGCGCTCGGAGCGCAACCGCTGGATGCTCGCACGCTGCGCCGCTTCAATGGCGGGGTCTACGCGCAGAATTTCGCGCGGCTCGTCGGCAGTTTCCTCGGCGGCAAATTTGTTCACGCCCACAACCACCTGCTCGCCTTCTTCCACCGCGCGCTGATACGCATACGCCGCCTCGTTGATCTCGCCCTGGATGTAACCCTGCTCGATGGCAGACAACGCCCCGCCCAGCGCGTCTATGTGTTCGATGTAGGCTTGCGCTTGCGCTTCGATAGTGTCGGTCAGCTGCTCGATGGCATAGCTGCCGGCAAGCGGATCGACCGTATCCGCTGCACCGGACTCATAGGCGATGATCTGCTGGGTACGCAGCGCCACTTGCACGGCCTTTTCGGTGGGCAAAGCGAGCGCCTCGTCCATGCTGTTGGTGTGCAGCGACTGCGTGCCACCCAGCACAGCAGCGAGGGCTTGCAACGTCACGCGCACGATGTTGTTTTCCGGCTGCTGCGCAGTGAGCGTGCTGCCGCCGGTTTGCGTGTGGAACTTCAGCGCCCAACTCTTGGCGTTTTGCGCGCCGAAGCGTTCGCGCATGATGCGCGCCCACAAACGCCGTGCCGCACGGAACTTGGCAATCTCTTCCAGAAAGTTGTTGTGCGCGTTGAAGAAAAACGACAGGCGCGGCGCGAAAGCGTCCACGTCCAACCCTGCCTCGATGGCCGCTTGCACATAGGCAATGCCGTTCGCCAACGTGAAGGCGACTTCCTGCACCGCTGTGCTGCCCGCCTCGCGGATGTGGTAGCCGCTGATGCTGATCGTGTTCCAGCGCGGCACTTCGCGCGCGCAGTAGGCAAAAAGATCGGTGATCAAGCGCATGGACGGCTTGGGAGGAAAAATATACGTGCCCCGCGCGATGTATTCCTTGAGGATGTCGTTTTGCACCGTGCCGCGCAGTTGGCGCGGTTCAACGCCCTGGCGTTTGCCCACCACGATATACATCGCCAGCAGCACGGCGGCGGGCGCGTTGATGGTCATGCTGGTGGAAACCTTGCCCAAGGGGATGCCTTCGAAAAGCCGCGCCATTTCCCGCGCGCTGGGGATGCTCACCCCCACCCGCCCGACTTCGCCCAACGCCATCGGGTCGTCGGGGTCGTAGCCGATCTGGGTGGGCAGGTCAAAGGCCACGCTGAGGCCCGTTTGTCCCGCGTCCAACAGGTAGCGGAAGCGGGCGTTGGTTTCTTCCGCACTGGCGTATCCGGCATATTGGCGCATCGTCCAAAAACGCCCGCGATACATGGTCGGTTGCACGCCGCGCGTATACGGATATTGCCCCGGGAAGCCGAGCCGCTGCAAATAGCGCGCCTCGTCCCCCTCACCGATCCCCTCGTCGGGCACATACACACGTTCCAGCTCGATCTCCGAGCTGGTCGTAAAGCGTTCTTTGCGCTCAGGGAAGCGTGCCAGCGCCTTTTGCAAAACGCGCGCTTCCCATTCGGCTTTGGCTTGCTGTAGCTTGTTGCTCATAGCGTCCTCGACAAACTCCCTCACACTTGCGTTTTCGGCTACAGATTATAACCCGCGCTCCTGCCGAGGTTACGCCATACAAAAAGGCACATCCCCTCTCGAACCGAAAAGAGAGGTTGTGCCACCGGAACGCAGCGAGGGAAAGCTACATCACTCGGCTGCTTCGGTCGTGCCGATCTCCTGCCCGAGCACAATATCCACCACGTCGGCGGGACTGTAGCCGCTTTCGTCGGCCAATGTGCGGATGCGGTCGTCTTCTCCCGCCTGGATGCCATAAGCGGCCAGGTGCGCCAAACCGTCTTCCAAGGTCACGTTGTTTTGCGTGCACATTTCCGCCACCGTGAAGCGCCCCCAACCGGCATTGCTGGGCGGGCCGCCTGCGCCTTCCTCGTGCTCCGCTTCGCTGGCGTTGGGAACTTCGGTTTCCACCACCTCCGCTTCGGATGCGGTCTCATCGGGCGCGGTGATAGTGTGCTCTCCGACGGCGGGCAACGTCGAATTATCGTCTTCCCAGGCATTGGAGAACGTTTCGCCCAAGTCCATCACATCGCTGAAGACCGGCCAGTTCCACGCCGAGCCGAACAGCACCCCCACCGTCAGCACCAACGCGACGACCACCTCACTCTTGAGTTGGTATGCGTGCTGTACACGGTTCCAAAGGTAGTGCACCAACACCTTCCAATTCAAGAACAGGTGCACAAGCCCGAAAAGGATGCTCACATAGCCGGAATTGGTGTGAACGGACTCCCAAGCTCCCTTGTCCATCCACAGCAAACGCCAGTCCATGCTGCGTGCCACCCGTCCAGAAGGCGCGATATAGAGCACCACGCCCGAAACGATCAATACCACGCCCGAAAACAGCAGAAAATAAGAGACGAAACTGCGCCATTTCCAAGTGTGTTGCAGTGCTTTGAGTTTAGCAACCATCGTGCCATCGTCCTCCTCGTGTAACAGCTCGGTCTTCATCTGGCACCGCCGAACGTGGGTCAGACCGTGTTCGTTGCCGCAGATGTCAAAGGTGTGGGGGCTTCAAGCTCCATTGTGAGCGCACCAGCGACCCTCGTTGAGCGGCCACTGCCCCAAGCCAATTTGCAATCGTGCATGAAATGCCGGATTTCATCCGTCTCATGCATGTTTTTAAGGAACACCCCCAAGGTACAAGACGCTTGTAAAAAATCGGTTAAACGGCTGTGTGGTCATTGTAAAATCTGAAGGAACAACAAAGGCTGAGATTTTATTGGCAGTTCCGTCCCCGAGCGCATACAATGGGCGGTGTACAATCTTGAGAACGCTGCAACAAAGGCCGAAGGACATGGACGATTTAATCTTGTGGACGCCCTGGCGGATGCCGTATTTGCTGGACACAGAACGCAAACAGGAACATGCGTGCGTCTTTTGCATCAAAGGGCACGGCGACGCCAACGATCCAGACTACGACCGCCACGAGTTCATTGTGGCGCGCTCTGAGCACGTTTTCGCCACGCTGAACCTGTACCCGTACAACACCGGCCATCTGCTGATCATCCCCTATGCACACGTGCGCTCGTTGGAAGACCTGCCCGCCGAGGCGCTCACCGATCTGATGCTGACAACCAACCGCGCTTTGGCCGCGTTGCGGCGCGTGTACCAACCGCACGCCTTCAACGTCGGGCTGAACATTGGCGCGGGCGCAGGGGCAGGCATCCCCGAACACGTGCATTTGCACATTGTCCCCCGTTGGCGTGGCGACACGCCCTTTATGACCGTGATCAGTGGCACGCGCGTCATGCCGGAGCTGTTGCCGGACACATGGGAAAAATTGCGCGCGGCCTGGCAATGAAAAACTTTGAGCACTTAGAAGCCTATATTTTTGGAAAGGACTTTGAACCATGCCATTGCAGAACAAAAACCCACGCGAAACAGTCATCCTCAGCGCAGCACGCTTGCCGCAAGGCAAGTTGCTCGGCACACTGTCCCCGTTGACCGCGCCGGAACTGGGCCGCATTGCGGTCAAGGCGGCAGTGGAACGCTCCGGCGCCGACCCTGCCGATTTCGACGAGGTGATCATCGGGCAAGTGCTCGGCGCGGGCGCGGGGCAAGCCGTGCCACGTCAGATTTGGGTAGGTGCAGGCTTGCCGCCGCACGTGGGCGGCTTCACCGTGAACAAGGTCTGCGGCAGCAGCCTCAAAGCGGTGATGCTGGCCGCCGCCATGATCCGCGTTGGTGACGGGGATTTGTACTTGGCGGGCGGCGTGGAAAGCATGTCCAACGCCCCGTTCATGGATCTGCAAGCCCGCAAAGGGCACAAGTTCGGCCATGCGCAGCTCATCGACGCGGCGCTGTGGGATGGGCTGTGGGATCACATGGAAGATTGGGCGATGGGCGAGGCAGCAGAGTTCATTGCACGCGAGTTCGAGATCACGCGCGAGCAAATGGACGAATTCGCCACGCGCAGCCACCAATTGGCGCACCAAGCCACCGAGTCAGGCGCTTTCCGCGACGAGATCGTGCCGGTGGAAATACGCGGACGCAGGGGCAAGGTGACCATCGTGGATCAGGACGAGGCCATCCGACCGGACACCACGCCGGAGGTGCTCGCCAAGCTACGTCCGGCCTTTGTAGAAGACGGGCGCGTGACGGCGGGGAACTCCCCTGGGCTGAATGACGGGGCGGCGGCGCTGGTCGTCGCCAGTCGGAAGTACGCGGAAGTGCACGGCTTGCAGCCGATGGCGCGCGTGGTGGGTTATGGGCAGGCGGCGGTCGAACCGAAGTGGCTTTTTGCTGCGCCGATCTACGCGCTGCCGCGTGCGTTGGAGCGTGCCGGTTGGACCATGGACGACGTGGACTTGGTGGAACTGAACGAGGCGTTCGCCGCGCAGGTGCTGGCCGACTTGAAGGGCTTGGAACGCGATGGGCACGCCGTCCCGCCGGAAAAGCTGAACGTACACGGCGGCGCTATCGCGCTGGGGCATCCGATTGGAGCTTCCGGTGCGCGGGTGCTGGTCACATTGCTGTATGCGCTGCGGCAACGGGGCTTGCGGCGCGGACTGGCGGGTTTGTGCTTGGGTGGCGGCGAAGCGGTTGCGCTGGCCGTGGAATTGGAACAAAGCTGAAGCTGAACGCGCGTGCGGAGCGGCGGGGGACACGCGACGCCCTCGCACGCTTTTCAAAACGACACGCCCACCGTCGCAACGGACGCGGGCGTGTTCGCCATAAGCAAATTGGCCTGTGTGGAATGAAGGCTAGGGCTAGCGGCGTTCTTTGAGCCGAGCGGCCTTACCGCGCCGTTCGCGCATGTAATAGAGTTTGGCGCGGCGTACTTTGGCGTGGCGCATGACCTCGATTTTCTCCACGCGCGGGCTGTGCAACAAAAAGATACGTTCCACGCCGATCCCATGACTGGCGATACGCCGCACGGTGAACGTTTGCTGTTTGCCCCGCCCGCGAATACGGATCACCAGCCCCTGGAACACCTGCACACGCTCGCGGTTGCCTTCCACGATGCGCACATGGACTTTCACGGTATCGCCGGGCGCCAGCTTTGGATGGGAGTATTCGGGGACAAACTGTGCTTCCAGTGCTCGAATCAGGTCTTCCTTCATCGGACGCTTCCTTAAAATTGACTTGTTTACAGCGTGCGCCCAGGCCGCCGCAAGCCGCGCACCGCCGCTGATGTACACAATGAAGCGGCCCGGAAGTACGCAGGCCGCCGAGGCGAAGAGCATTGTAGCACAGCCGTCGGGCTTTTTCAATGCTCCGAATTGAGGGGAAACGCTCCAATTCAAGCAAGCGCGGCACGGTCAGTTGCCCGTCCCGGGCTGCTTGCTCTGCCTGCGATCTCGACAAGCCAAAATCCGTGCGCTAGACATTCATTCTGCGTTTGAGCGCTCCCCGCCCCGATTTTACTCTTGTCAAGCAGGGGGTTGTGCGCTAAACTACGGGCGCAATCGGGGCGTGGCGCAGTTTGGCTAGCGCGCACCGTTCGGGTCGGTGAGGTCGGCGGTTCAAATCCGCCCGCCCCGACTGTCTACCGGTCTCTGAAAACTTCCATTGGGGACCGCTAAAAATCCGTCTTCGGGCGGATTTTTGCTTTTCCTGCTTCCCTCAACAAACAGCCCAACGTTTAGCCTGCGGCTCTCCCTAAAATCCATGCTCGGCCCACAGTCACCACGTGCTCAAATGCAGTTTTTCGCTTTGGGCACGCCGTGCTAGAATGGGGAAGCGACAACGACGAGGGAAGAGGATCGCGCGATTATGAGTCATGGCGGCGGCTTCTGTGAACGGCACGGGCCTTTCGACCCGCCCTACACCACATGCCCCTATTGCGCCAGGGAAGCCCAGCAGCGCCTGGCCTATGGCCCACCGGAAGCAACGGTGCACGGCCACGCAACCACGACGGCAGACGGCGATTTCGCGCGTTACATCCCCTTGCCCCCCGCCTCAGCGAACGTTAATGAGGCGCCGCCAGACGCCAACAGCGAGCATCTTTCCGGCACGGAAGACGCCACCAATGCCGCCGGAAAAACGTCCGCGCTGCCGCTGGCCTGGCTCATCGTCAAGTCGCCGTTGGAACAGCGCGGCGTCGTGCTACCCGTGCACTCCAACCAAGTGATCGGACGTGAAGGCGACATCCATTGGGACGCCCCACTCTTGTCACGCCAGCACGCTCGTTTCACGTTGGAAACGCCCGACGATGCGCCGGACAGTTCGCCGCTTTTCCACGTGCAACCCTGCGACCCCGCCCATCCGGTTTATGTCAACGGAGAGCCGATAGACGGGGCCACGCCACTGCAAGAAAACGACGAGATCGGCTTGGGAGAGACGCTTTTCGTCTTCAAAGTGCTTCGGGACTGAACGCTGCCGTACTGCTGCGAGGTGAACGAAACGAACTATGAGCCAGCCACCCGCCA
>CAZZNC010000093.1:0-7892 GCA_964655405.1 uncultured Anaerolineaceae bacterium
AGTCCGCGTAGGGGTCTTCGGTCAGCTTGAACCAACGATCCCGCACAATGTCCAACACATAGAGATCGCTGACGCCGGTCTGTGTGGACATCAGCGCCAAATAGTTGCCGCCCGGCGCCCAGGCGCTTTGGCTTTGCGTGGGAGGGATGCCGTCGTTGCTGATCTGTTGCGGCGCAACGGTCGGCATCGGTGTGCGATAGTAGTTGACCTGGCCGCCATTGCCTACGGCAAAGCTCAGTTGTGTTCCGTCGGGCTTCCATGCCGGATACCAGCCGGTCGCGCCGAAGAGCGTGGTCAACTGGACCGCATTGTTCCCGTCTGCGTTTATCGTGTAAAGCTCTTGGCTGCCTCCGCGATCCGAAACAAAAGCGATTTGTGCGCCGTCCGGTGACCACGCGGGCATCAAATCGGCGCCCGGGTCATTGGTCAACCGCTGCACGTTCGTGCCGTCCGCGTTCATCACATAAATTTCCGGATTGCCGTCGCGTTCGGAAACAAAAGCAATGTGCGTCCCGTCCGGTGACCACGTGGGCGAAAAGTCAGCAGCGGGGTTGTCGGTCAAACGTTGCACGTCCGCGCCTTGCGCGTCCATCGTGTAAAGCTCCAAGTTGCCGTCGCGGTCGGAATAAAAGGCGATGCGCGCCCCGTCCGGTGACCAGCGTGGCCCGCCTTCCAACCCCGAAGTGTCGGTCAGCCGCTGCAAGCCCGACCCGTTCGCCATGATCGTATACACTTCCGGATTGCCGTCGCGTTCGGAAATGAAGGCTAATTGCCAGGCGTTGTCCGGCGGCGAGAAAAACGGAATTTTGCCGGTTTCGTACACCGTCACGCTGGCGCCCAGGCCCGTCGAGGGCACGGCTTGCCCACCGGCGTCTACAATTGCCAGCGACGTGACCGTGACCTGTGCTTCCCCGGGCACCAGTCCTTCCACTTCCAACTGAAAAAGGATGTTGTCAGCACCGGCAGGCGGCGGCTGCATGGCGGCAGCGGCCAGTTGCACCGTGCCGGCGGCGTTGTCCACCGTGTTGGTTGCCATGAAAACATTGTTGCCCAGGTACGTGCCTGCGCTGGCGCTGCGCACGCGCAGTAAGTCGCGGTCAAAGCTCAGCGTCAAGGTGAAACCGTTGCAGGCGCTCGCGCTACAGGCGATGCGCCCTTCCAATGTGGCCGTTTCGGCGACGCCAACAGGAACGGTGTTGAGAGTGACTGTGCTGGTGGCTTGTGCGTGGCTGCTTGGAGATGGCGCAAAAGTCAAGGCGGCCAAAATGCTCACAAGCCCTGCCCATCTGACAAGTTGTTTCCAAGGCATGATGTATTTCCCCTTTGGCTGTGATGAAGTTTTTGCCCCCCATGTGTCCCTACCATAACATGGCTCGTGTTACGAACCGGCAAAAAGGTTGTATCAGTGTTCTAAAAAACAGCAGGCGGGCGGCGGTTTGGCGGCTGTGTGCTTGGCAGGGAGGGGGACAAAAAGGCTAATGGACGGCGCGTTGTCTTGGCAGTGCGCCACGCAACGCACCGAGCGCCCATGCCCAGCCCACACCGGCAAACACGGCCAGCGGTTGACTCAGCGGCAGGTAGTAGCGTTGCCAGCCAAAGGGGATGGTCAGCCACAGCACCAACGCACTTCCCCACATCCACAGCAACATAAAGAGCGCCTCCGGCTCGCGGCGTCGGGAACAAAACCAGGCTGTGCCCCAACCCAAACCCGTCAGCAACACCGCTGCGCTCCAAACCCCGCCGCGCCAGCCCGCCCAGAGCGTTTTTTCATACGCCGCGATGCTGGTTTGCAAAGGGGCGTAGTTGGCCCAGGGGGGCGCTTCGAAATATTGCGCTTGGGGATAAAGCGTGTGGCGCACCATGCCCGCCAACCCTGCTCCCCAGTCGGGATAGCCGCCGTAAGTGACGCGCTGGGCGTCCAGGAGTGTTTTGCGCATGGTGGCGACGCGCGCGGGCATACCGCATACATCCGACCACCAGGAGGGGTTCAACAGCAAGAACACCTCCACGCTCAGCGTTCCGGCCAGCAGCAGCCCGGGCCACACGTTGCGGCGCACGTTCCACACCCCCGCCGCCCAAAAGAGCGAAACAAAGCCCCACGCAACGATCAGCACATTGGTGTGTTTGGCCGCCACAGCAAACGCGCTCGCCACGCCCAACAGCGCGTAGTGCCACCAATGAGCGCGGTGGTCTTGCAGCGCGTACAGCGTCCACAGCGTGCCCAGCGCCACCAGCACCGCACCGGCCAGCAGCGGGCCTTCGAGCACCGCACGTCGTCCGTTGACCAGCACAATCGGCATGGTGGCGTAAAGACCGCTGGCGACGTAAGCGGCGATCCGTTCCTTGTGCAGTCGGCGCACGATGACGAAAAGTCCCCAGGCACTGAGCACCGTCAGCAGCGTAGAAGGACGGCGCGCCGCCCGCAACAAACGCTCCGAGGGCAGATTGCCCGCTGCGGCGTTGGCGTCCCAGTCCAGCCCCCAATCCCAAGGATCGTTCAGGTCGTCGGCGCTCAGCCCTGCCGCAGCCCAACCCAGCCCGATAGCCCAGCGTGGGATCGTGCCGTTGACCACGCGCAGCTCGCTCATCGCCGTGTCTGGATCGTTCGGATCGTAGAACACGGCGGCGGGGTCATGGTCTTGGAAAATGTAGGCATAATCGCGGCTCACCGCGATCTGCATGGACTCGTCCCCATGAAAGGGCACGTCCCCGTAACCCGCCCAAATATACGCACCCAGCGCCAGCCCCCAAAACACATCCAACAGCCGTAGCAGCCACACACCTCGCTTTTGCATGGTTCACGTCCTTTGGGTATTCGATGATGTCCGATGGTGGTTTATTCTAGCTGCTTATGCGGGCTTTTGCGCGCCGGAGGTCGGGGCGGGGTGGGGAGTGTGCTTGCCGGTGGCGGCCAGTTAATCAGTGGCCTAAAAAACGCAGCAAAGGGCGGGCGTATGTTGCCCGTGGGTTGTTTGTGGCTGCGCCCTACGTTACCTTAGAAGTATCCAACATGGTACGTTAATAGGAGGAACAATGCGCACGAAGATATGGCTTTTTGTGGCTGCTTTGCTGACCGTTTCGGTGGCTCACGCGCAAGGGTCGCCCGAAGACGCCTATAAACAAGCGTGCACCATTCCCGAAACCGATCTCGCCGTTGCCGCCGAAACGTTCGGCACGACGGTCGAAGAGGTCGAATACGTGAACCGCTCGCGTGAATACTACCGCGAAGATCATCTCATCCGTCCCGGGTGCTTTTTCAGCACCGAATTGAACCAACAGCCGCTTTACGCGGATGTCAGCGAGCCGTATACGTTCTTGGTTCAAGTGATCGAAGCGGACCTGACCTTTTCGCAGATTGCGCCGGAAGGATATTTCGGCGATGAGGGGTACATGGGTTACCATGTGCTCGATTTTTCCTACGTGGACGACGAAAGCCGTTGGGTGATCACAGGCCAAGCGGTTTTAACGGGCGTCATGGGGCAATTCGGCGGGCACGCTGTCGCCTTTTCCGGCGGTGAGTTCGGCGTTTCTTTGAGCGCGGATTGGATCGGTCAAACGTTCCGTTACACAAAGCTCGTGCCTGCTGGCCCCATCCTCACGGTGACGGGCTGGTACGATGTCGGAGAAAACCCGCCGCTGCAAGATGCCACCTTGAACGCCATTGACTATGACAGCGGAGATTGGACGTGGAGTGTGGAATTGGAAACCGTCCCGCGTGACCTGCTCGTGCTCTCTCCGCAAGTGGCCGTGCTGGTCTACGAGGATCACTTGGCCGCTTACGACGTGGCCGACGGCAGCCCCCTTTGGGAAGCGGCATACGACGCGCCGTTGATTGCTGTTGCCACCGACGGCGCTCTTGCGGTATGGTCAACGCAGACTTTGCGCGTGCTGAGCGCAAGCGACGGCGCGCCGCTCTGGGACGTGGAAACGGACGCGGCGGACTGCACACATCTGGCGTATGCTGCCGGACAGCTTGCCGTGGCGTGTTCGCAGGGGCGCCTGGCCGCCTATGACGCCACACAGGGGGCGCTGCGCTGGGAAACGACGAGCGAAGCGCGTTTGTCCCCCGCTGATGTGCAATGTGACGCGCAGCATGATTGTTGGCTGGCTTCTGCGGGGCCGAACGGCGCTGTGCTCGAACAATTTGACTTTGCCGACGGGCATCAGCGTGCCACTTACACGCTTGCCGGCGAGGACGCGGGATCACCGTTGCATGTGCGCGTCCAGCCGGACGGTTGGGTGCTGAGCACCGGTGAGCACCTGCACGCGCGCACGCCGCTGCTTGCCCACTGAGCGGCACATTTGAGCTACGCATAGCGTTTCTACGACAAGGGGTTTGGCATGAGCATTCGTTTTGGCACGGACGGTTGGCGCGCGGTCATCGCGGATACGTTCACCTTTGCCAATTTGCGCTTGGTGGCCCAGGCGGTGGCCGACCACGTCAACCAAGAGTTGCGCAACGGCGACGCTCCGCCGGAGGTGGTGGTGGGTTTTGACACGCGCTTCCTTTCCGACCGTTTCGCGGCAGAAACGGCGCGCGTGCTGGCCGCCAACGGCATCGTGACGTGGCTAGCGCGCACCGACGCGCCCACGCCCGCCATCAGTTACAACATCGTGCACAAGCAGGCCGTCGCGGGCGTGGTCATCACCGCTTCGCACAATCCCCCGCGCTACAACGGTTTTAAGCTCAAAGCCAGCTACGGCGGTTCGGCTTTGCAGAGCCAATGTGCAGACGTGGAACGGCTGTTGGACGAAGCGCAGCTCCAGGGGCGCGGCCCAAACTTGATGGACTATGAGCGCGCCATGCAAAAAGACCTCATCCGCCGCTTCAACCCCACCAACACCTACTACGAGCACCTGGAAACGTTGGTGGACGTGGACAAGATTTCCCAGGGCGAGCTGACCATCGTGGCTGACCCGATGTATGGCTCCGGACGCACGGCCATTCGCGCCATCCTTTCACGCACGCGCTGTGCCGTGCACGAAATACGCGGCGAGATGAACCCCGGGTTCGGCGGCATCCATCCCGAGCCGATCCGCAAATACCTGGATATGCTCGCGGCCACCATCCACACCGCGCACGCAGACGTGGGCATCGCCACCGACGGCGACGCCGACCGCATCGGCGCGATGGACAGCAAGGGCAATTTCGTAGACCCGCATACGATCATGGCGCTTTCGCTGCGCTACTTGGCGGAAAAACGCGGTTGGACGGGCGATGTGGTCAAGACGCTTTCCACCACCATGATGATCAATCGCATTGCTGCTCGGCACGGGCTGACCGTGCACGAAACGCCGGTCGGCTTCAACTACATTGCCGACCACATGCTCAGCGGCGACGTACTGATCGGCGGGGAGGAATCCGGCGGTATCAGCATCAAGGGGCATGTGCCCGAAGGCGACGGCATCCTGATGGGCTTGCTGCTGTTGGAGATCATCGCAGACGCGGGCGTGCCGCTGCATGAGATTGTGGCGGACTTGCAGCAACAGTTCGGCCCCACGCACTACCGCCGCGAGGATTTCCACTTGCGCAAGCCGCTGCCCAAAGCCGAAGTGGTGGCGCGGCTTTCTGCCGAGGCGCCCGCGCGCCTGGCCGGTGAGCCGGTGCGTGAGGTGCACACCTTTGACGGGGTGAAGTTCGTTTTGGCGGACGATAGCTGGCTGTTGGTGCGTCCCAGCGGCACCGAGCCGGTCTTGCGCGTCTATGCGGAGGCTTCCGAGGCGGGTATGGTGGACGAGCTGCTGAGCGCCGGTCAGCAGATGGTGGGCGTGGAGACGGCGCTGTGAGCACACAGCGAAGCGTGGCGAAGGGACGCGCGGGAGCTTTTTACTCCGGCGCGTCTTTGTGGGTGAGCTTGGGTGTGTTGCTGGTGGCGGCTCGCGCGCTCTTTTTGCACGCTGACGATCTTTCGATGTGGTTCGATGAGTTGTGGACACTCTTTCACGTCAGTGGCTCGTTTCGCCAAATCTTCACCGACCGCGATCTTTCGTGGCCGCCCGGGTGGTATGTGTTGCTGTATGCGTGGATCCATGTGTTCAGCCGCAACGACTTTGTGGTGCATCTGCTCAGTGTCTATTTGGGGATGTTGAGCGTGGCCGCCACCGTCCGCGTTGGCCGTGAGCTGCACTCGCGGGCGGCGGGATGGCTGGCGGGGTTGGCGTTGGGCACATCCGGTTACGCGGTTTACTTCATGATCGAAGTGCGCGGCTATGCTTTGGTGCTTTTCGGGGCGTTGCTGGTGCTTTTGGCGCACGTGTTTTGGTGGCGACGCCCCACTTGGTGGCGGACTGTGGCCTATGCGCTGGCGCAAATCGCGCTTTTCTACACGCACTTTATGGTCGCGCCGCTGGTTTCGAGTTTGCTGGGCGCGCGCGTGGTGTTGGCCGAACACGAGCGCCGACGGCAGTATCTGGGGCGTTGGCTACTGGTGATGGGCGTTTCGGGGCTGTCCTTTGTGCCGCTGGTGCCGCAATTTTTGCGTGCGTCGGAGGTGCGCACGGCGGCGCTGGAACACGGCGTTTCTTCTGCGTTCATTCACACGCCGCGAATTTTCTACCAGGCTTATGGCACGCACCGTGACGTGGTTTTTGGGCTGGTGCTGGCCTTGACCGTGATAGGATTGGCGCGGGCGGCGCGTCGGCGGGCTTTGTGGGGTACGCTGATCGCACTGGGGGTGTGGAGTGTCGCCGTGTTGCTTTTCGCCTACTTCACCCGCGAGCGTTTGGGGCTTTTCAATTTGCGCTATTTGGCGTTTGTTCTGCCCGCCGCCTTCCTTCTGATCGGGATCGGCTTGGCGCAATGGGAAGAGCGTGTGCGTTGGGGCAGCGTGGCGTTGCTGGCCTGGATCGCGTTGGCGCCCTGGCATCCTTTCGACATGCGCCCTCGGTATTCCGACGATCTACCCGTGCGCGACTTGATGCGCGCGTTGGCGGAGCGTTTTGGGCCGGACGACGTGCTCGTGATCGATCCGAACTTCGGGGAAAGTTTGCGTTGGGGCTGGTGGTACTACGAGCCGCTGTACTTTCCGCGTGGCCCTGTTCCTATCGCGCCGAACGGCACGGACGCAGGCCCGCGCGTTTGGCATCTGGTGCGGCAGGGCAACGTGGACGAGCAGGTTTTGCACACGGTCGAAACGGGGCGCATTTTTACCGAGTTTTGGGGTCCCTGGTACTTCATTGCCTCACTTTATGAAGGGCCGCCGCTGGCCGAAGGGGTGTTGTTGGAAGGGAGCGTGCGCTATCGAGGCGGGGCGCTCACCACCGGCACGCTCTACCGTCCGGGGGATACGCTCACCGCTCAAACGTGGTGGGACGTAAATGCGCAGCCGTCGCGCGATTATTCGTTGGGGCTGTATGTGGTGGACGCGAGCGGGCGCACGGTTGCACAAACCGACGGCGGGCCGCGCGGCCCGTATGCGGGCGAGCGCACGGCGGCGTGGTTGCCCGAGCGTGTGTATCGGGACGAGCGCCGCGTGCAGTTGCCGGAAGATTTGCCGCCCGGGGACTATGCGGTGCGCGTGGCGATCTACCGTTGGGAGGACGGGGAGCGGTTATGCCCTGTGCCGCCTGTGGCGAGTGCCTCGCCGCTGACCTGGCAAGATTGCGCGGTGGAACTGGCGCGTGTCAACGTGGCTTCGTTCGACGATCATTAGGGGGGGCGGCGCGCGGCCTCGTTTTTGGACGATCTGCCCAAACGGGCCGCGCCGCTGCGCTTGACAAGCGCGCACACCGTGCTAAGATAGGGGCCGTAAAGACGTTGAACCGGAGGAGTACGCTTCCTCGCGCCGGACAGGAAACCGCGTCACCGACTGAGAGCGCGGCACGGGTCAGCAAGAGCGGAATGGGCCGGGGAGTTGCGCGGAGGAAATGCCGCGACGGATTCGCCCCCGTTA
>CAZZNC010000094.1:0-7889 GCA_964655405.1 uncultured Anaerolineaceae bacterium
GCGGCGTTGCTGTTGCTGAAAAGTGCCTGTGACGACCCCGCTGCCAAAATCGCTTCCACTTGGTCGAGCTTGCGCGCCGCATTGAGGATATGGTCGGTTTGGGCAGCGGGGTCGTCACAGGCACTTTTCAGCAACAGCAACGCCGCTTGCAACGGGAGTTGGGTGGCGTCCAATTCGTTGCCCAGCACTTTCAGGTCGGGATATGTGAAGCGGTCGGTTTCCACGAGTGCCAGCGGCGGCGGCACTTCGTAATCCAGTGTGCAATTGGGCTGTCCGGTTTCGTTGTACTTCTGGATTTCGCCGCGCAAATCTGCGTCGAATGTCTGGAGCTTGTTATGCTGTTCGTACATCCGCGCTAACAACGTATCGCGCGAGGTTGGATGCCAATTGTCCCAATCCAGCCCGCCCGTTGAGCCAATGACGCTTGCATCGTCCTTGCCGGAAACCAGGCGCAAGCCGTGCAGACCCAACGAGATCACGAAAAGCACAATCAACGCGCTCAGCACCACACCGAGCGTGCGTTCGCCAGGAAATGGCAGACGCTTTTTGCCACTACCGGACGCTTTGAAGCGTGCCAACGCTGTCCGCGCGATCTCGTGTACTTGCGGGTCATCGTCGCTTAAATAGGCCATACGCAGCGCCGGAATCACTTCCGGATCGTCCGAGGCGGCCAGCGCACGGCAGGCCTTGCGTCGCACCTTTGGTTTGTCCGCGCTGCGCAATCGCGCGACAAGTTCGCTGCGTTCCGGCTTGCTCATGCTTTGCTCCTCGTTGCTCGTGCTCCCCTAATGGCTCTATTCTGCCGCAACAACCGTAAACGTACAATCGCCGTCGTCGCTTTGGTGGGCAGTGCCCGGGCCAAACTGGGCGTAGCCGTCCGTGATTGACTCATCCCAGGTCAGATGAAAAGTGACGGTATGCTCTCCGGCGTCGAGCTTGCCCACCGGATAGTACCAATACACGATCCACACGCCGGATTCCAATTTGGTGTCGGTGGCGTAACGCGACCAGTCTTCCAGCAACTCGCCGTCCAACCGTACTTCGTAGTGGGCGTTTTGCAAATGCTGGGCCATGAAGCGCTCTTGGGACACGTACCAACTCCACTCGACGAATACGTTATCGTTGGTGGTCGGGCGAGGCGGTCGCACGCCTTTTTGATGGCAATAAGCCAGGATGTTGACGCGATTGGGCACCGGAGTAGCCGTCGGGCCGCTGGCGGTGGGTTGGGAAGAAGTCGGCGCAGGCGTGACATAGCCCACGATGTCCTTGAAATCCGTTTCGATCAATCGCGCATACACCCACAAATATTGGATCTCGCCGTCCTCGTCTGCATAGGCCACTTTGTACCACTCGCGTCCGTCGGCGTCCGTTTGGATGCCCACCACGCCCAAATCGGCCCCCGGGGGCACGCTGAAAACGATGGGAAAGTCCGTGCCCGGGCCTTCGCGCAGATTGACGTTTTCCGTTGAGCGCACTGCGCCGGAAACTGTAGGCGTGGGGGTCAGCGTCAGCGTGGGCGTAAACGTGGCAGGCACGGGCGTTTCGCTCGGCACAGGCGTCAGCGACGGCGTGAAGGTGGCGCTGGGGATGGGCGTGGCCGTGAAGCGCGGCGTGAAGGAAACAATCGGGCCAAGCGTGCGTGTGGGCACGCTGAGCACGGCGGCGTCTGCGGTATTGGCGGTCGGCGTGTTGGTTTCCACCGTATCACAAGCCGCCAGAGCGATCATCATCGTTGCCAGCACGAGCGTTCCAAGCCGCCAGTCAAAACACTTACGCATACCGTATCTCTCTCCCAAAAAAACAGCTTCCACCGTGTTCAGCTTAGCAGTATTCGCACGTCTGCACAACTGTTATACGGCGTTTTTCACGGGGGGCGAGTGGGCGCCAAGTGCACAGCGCGTGGCGCGCAGGGTGTGCGCGGAGTTTCACGCCCAGCGAGGTCAAAACCCTTGCAGCGGGAAGGGGGCGTTGTCGCTGGACATGGCAACTCTATCTTCTCAAGGGTGGCGACGAATGGTATAATCAGCGCCGGTGGGCTACCCACTGTTCAGACGATTTGACCGGCAGTCCTACGTCCGGGCTGCACGGCGACGAGAAAGGTTGTGGACGCTATGGGTCTTTCCAAAGAAGAGAAGGCCGAGATTTTCGAGAGCTTTGGCCGCCACGAAGGGGACACCGGCTCGCCGGAAGTGCAGGTCGCGCTGCTCACAAAGCGCATCCTTCAGCTCACCGAGCACCTGAAGGAACATAAACACGACGAACACAGCCGCCGTGGTTTGTTGAAGATGGTGGGGCTGCGTCGTCGCCACCTGAAGTACCTCAAGCGCACCGACCTCGCTAAATACCGTGCCGTGATCAAAGAGCTGGGGCTGCGTCGCTAATTGTGATGGAGAGAAAAGCGCGGATCGAAAAGATTCGCGCTTTTGCTGAATAACACGAAGTGGTCTATCATCCTATCTGTAGGGAACGCACCGGCTGGGTGACCAACCAGGCCGTGAGTGAATGTCCCTGCACATATCGTTAGTTTGGTCGCCCGGAGCGGCAGGAATTGGAACATGGGGTCAAGTGCTGGGAGCTGACCGCACCTTCCGGCCTATTGACATCACGTTCCAGTCCCTGGCCTCCGGGCGCGTTAGTTTACAACTGCTACGGAGGTAACCGATGCAGAATAACCAAATGCCAGCCAATCGCCAATTTACGGCGCAACTTGACGGGCAAGAAATCGTTTTTGAGACCGGCAAGCTCGCCGAACAGGCGGGCGGCGCGGTCACCGTGCGCGTGGGGGATACGTTGGTTTTCGCCAGCGCCACCATGAGCACCAACCCCCGCGAGGGGATCGACTTTTTCCCGCTCAGCGTGGACTACGAAGAGAAATTGTACGCCGCCGGACGCATCCCAGGCAGCTTTCAGCGCCGCGAAGGGCGTCCCTCGGCGGCCAGCATCTTGATCGCTCGTGTCACCGACCGCCCGTTGCGCCCGCTCTTCCCCAAAGACATGCGCAACGAAGTTCAGGTGATCTTGATGCCGCTGAGCCACGACCAAGAGCATCACGCCGACATTCCGGCCATCAACGCGGCCAGCGCCGCGCTGCACATTTCGGACATCCCCTGGGGTGGCCCCATCGGTGCAGTGCGCGTGGGGTTGGTCGAAGGCGAACTTGTGCTCAACCCGACCATTTCCGAGATGGAAAACAGCGCGTTGGACTTGCGCTTGGCCGGCACTGCCGAAGCCGTGATCATGGTTGAGGCGGGCGCGCAAGAAGTGGACGAAGAAACGATGGTGCGCGCGCTGCGTTTCGGGCACGACGCCATCAAAATTTTGGTGGCCGTGCAAGAAGAAATGCGCGCGGCACTCGGCAAGCCCAAGCGTGAATATGCCCCCTTTGCCCCCGACCCGAAGGTGATGGAAGAAATCACCGCGCGTGTGCAAGACGAAATCGAGCGCATCGTGGCGGAAAACACCAATCGCCACGCCATGCACGATGCCGCCAACGCGCTGCGTGACCAGGTCTTGGCCGAATACGAGGCGCGCATGGCAGAAAACCCCGACGAGGCAGTCAGCCTCAAGGACGTGCGCGAAGCGCTCAACGCCACGCTGAAGAAGGTGGTGCGCCGCCGCATCTTGGAAGACGGCGTCCGTCCCGATGGACGCGACTACACCACCATTCGCCCCTTGGCGGCGGAAATTGACGTGGTGCCGCGCGTGCACGGTTCGGGGCTTTTCAAGCGCGGCGAAACGCAAGTGCTCAGCATCTGCACGCTCGGCACACCGCGAGACAGCCAGCCGCTGGACGGGCTGTATCCCGAAGACACCAAGCGTTACATGCACCACTACAACTTCCCGCCCTTCAGCACGGGCGAAACGTGGATGATGCGTGGGCCGAAACGCCGCGAGATCGGGCATGGCGCGCTGGCGGAAAATGCGCTGCTGCCCATGATCCCACCCGAAGACGAGTTCCCCTACACCATCCGCGTGGTCAGCGAGGTAATGTCATCCAACGGCAGCACCAGCATGGCGAGCGTTTGCGGCTCCACGCTGGCGCTGATGGCCGCCGGTGTGCCGCTCAAGCGGCCTGTGGGCGGGATTGCGATGGGTCTGATCAAGGAAGGCGAGCGTTACGCTGTGCTGACCGACATCCAGGGCATGGAAGATCACTTGGGTGACATGGACTTCAAGGTCGCGGGGACGGCGCAGGGCATCACGGCGCTGCAAATGGATATCAAGAT
This sequence comes from uncultured Anaerolineaceae bacterium, assembly GCA_964655405.1. Lineage (GTDB taxonomy): Bacteria > Chloroflexota > Anaerolineae > Aggregatilineales > Aggregatilineaceae > JALSSH01. The sequence goes on from CAZZNC010000094.1 coordinate 4,227, forward strand.
CTCGGGCGTCAGCGACGACATCATGCGCCAGGCGCTGCAACAAGCGCGTGAGGCACGGATGCAGATTTTGGACGTGATACACCAAGCGATCTCCGAGCCGCGCAAAGAACTCAGCGCCTATGCGCCGCGCATCGAGACGGTCAAGGTGAACGTGGACAAAATCGGCGCGATCATCGGGCCAGGCGGCAAGACGGTGCGCGCTATCCAAGAACAAACCGACACCAAGATCGATATCGGCGAGGACGGCACGGTTTTCATCGCCAGCAGCAACGGGCTGAACGCCGACCGTGCGCGCGATATGATCATGGGCTTGGTGGAAGAACCGGAGTTGGGCCACATTTACACCGGCAAAGTGACGCGCGTGGAAAATTACGGCGCGTTCGTGGAAGTGCTGCCGGGCAAAGACGGCCTGGTGCCGTTGAGCCAGCTCACCGATCACTACGTGGAAAGCACCCACGACGAGGTTTCGGTCGGCGATGAGATCATGGTCATGATCACCGACATCGACCGCGACGGCAAAATCCGGCTCAGCCGCCAAGCGGTGTTGGAAGGCTGGACGCTGGAAGAAGCACGCGCCGCAGACAGCCGCATCGGAAGCCGCAGCAGCGGCGGGCGAGGCGGTCGCAGCGGTGGACGTGGCGGACGAGATCGCGGGCGCGGCGGTCGCAGCGGCGGCAGCCATCGGGATCGTGGCGGGCGCAGCGGTGGCAGCAGCAGCCATCGGGATCGCGGAAGTCACGGTGGCGGCGGTTCGCGGGAACACTAGACGCCCCGCTGATGGGTTACTCGAACGAAAAAACGCCCTCCGCGTGTGCAGGGGGCGTTTTCCGTTTATGCGTGCGGTTTCGAGCTAGTACGCTTTGGCGAAGTAGGCCATTTCGTGCGCTTCCTCGCCGCAGATGATGCACTTGCCGTGCTCGCCTGCGTGGGGTTGTTCCAACGGGAAGCAACGGCTGACGGCTTGCGCGTCTTGCTTGACTTTGGCTTCGCACTCGGCGCCCCCACAAAACCACGAAAGCGCCCATTCTCCGCCCTGGATCACTTCGACAAAATGATCGTAGCCGTCCGTGACCTCGTGGAGATGGCTATTGCGGAACGCGGTGGCTTGTTCCAGCAAGCCCGCCTGCACCGCGTCCAACAGCTCGCGCACCGTCTGCACGATGTCGTCTTGGGAAACGAAGCTCTTGCCCGCCTTGCCGAGCACATCCCGCCGTGCGAGCACCGCTTGCCCCTTTTCCACGTCCTTCGGACCGATCTCCATGCGCACCGGCACGCCGCGCATCTCCCAATCGTTGAACTTGAACCCGGGCTGCACGCCCTGCCGGTCATCCACGTGCACGCGCACGCACGCCTCGCGCAACTGCCCCGCGAGCCGTTCCACCGTCTCCATCACAACGGCGCGCTGCTCTTCCTTGCGGAAGATCGGCACGATCACCACTTGGATCGGTGCCAGACGCGGCGGCAAACGCAAGCCTTTGTCGTCCCCGTGCGTCATCACTAGCGCACCAACCATGCGCGTGCTGACACCCCAAGACGTTGTCCAGGCATATTGCAGCGCGTTGTTTTCGTCCGTGTAGCGAATATCGAAGGCTTTGGCGAAGTTTTGCCCCAGATCGTGGCTGGTGCCCGCTTGGAGCGCCTTGCCGTCACGCATCATCGCTTCGATGCTGAAGCTGGAAAGCGCGCCCTTGAAACGTTCTTGGTCGCTCTTGCGCCCGGGGATGACAGGGATGGCCGCTTCGTTGACCGCGAAGTCCGTATACACGTCCAACATGCGCATCGTTTCTTCGAGCGCCTCTTCGTGCGTGGCGTGGGCGGTGTGCCCCTCTTGCCACAAAAACTCCATCGTGCGCAAAAATAGGCGCGTGCGCAGCTCCCAACGCACCACATTAGCCCACTGGTTGAGCAGCAGCGGCAAATCGCGGTGTGACTGAATCCACTTTTGGAAGGCCCAGCCAATGATCGTTTCCGAAGTGGGGCGCACCACCAACGGCTCTTCCAGTTCCTTGCCCCCGCCGATAGTCACGACGGCCAGTTCCGGCGCAAAGCCTTCCACGTGCTCGGCTTCCTTTTTGATGAAGCTTTCGGGAATGAAGAGCGGGAAATAAGCGTTTTTATGGCCGGTGGCCTTGAAACGTTGGTCGAGTTCGTTTTTAATCGCTTCCCACAGCTCGTAGCCATAGGGCTTGATGATCATGCAGCCGCGCACCGGCGAATAGTCCGCCAGGTCGGTCTTTTGCACCACGTCCGTATACCAACGTGAGAAGTCTTCGGATTGCGGGGTGACGCCTTGGTGTGCCACGATAGCTGCTCCTTCGCCAGATTAGTCCTCATCGGCTGCCCCGCCGCCGGATTGCGGGCATAGAAACGGGCAGCGCCTCAATACGCATTTTTGCTGCGCCCGACAATGGTTTGTAGGATCGTGCGCAAAATAATCTTGATATCCAGCCACAACGACCAATTTTCCACATACCATAAATCGTATTTGGTGCGCTCCAAAATGGACGTGTCGCCGCGTAGCCCATTGACTTGTGCCCAGCCAGTCATGCCGGACTTTTCGCGGTGGCGTTCCATATAGCGCGGGATGTATTCGCGGAATTTCTCCACATAATAGGGTTGTTCAGGGCGCGGGCCGACCAGGCTCATTTGCCCCCAAAGCACATTGATCAGCTGCGGAATTTCGTCCCAATTGGTGCGGCGCATAAAGCGCCCGATGCGCGTCACACGCGGATCGTTTTGCACCGTCCAGCCCGGGCCGTTCTTTTCGGCGTCCGAACGCATCGAGCGAAACTTGATCATCGGGAAGGGACGCCCGTCCAACCCCATGCGCTGCTGACAGAAAAACGCCGGTCCGGGGGATTCCAGCTTGATCAAAATGGCCGTTAGCACCATCAGTGGGCTGAGCGCGATCAACCCGAAAGCGCTTCCGACGATGTCCATCGCACGCTTGAGGCTCAGCTTCCAGCCGCGCAGCGCCACATCGCGTACCGAAAGCAACGGCATCCCGTTGAGGTCGTCCACCGTCAGCCCACCGGCCATATACGCGAAAATGTCCGGATAGACCTTGATGCTCACGCGCCCACGTTGACAGCGGCTGATCAACTGCACCAGTTCGCGGCGGGAAGCTTCAGGCAGCGCAATGATCACCTCGTCCACTTCGTAAGCGTCAATCAGTTCCGGCAGTTGCTCGGTTGTGCCGATGATAGGCACATCGCCGAGGGGGTGCGCGTCCTCGCCATTGATTGCGCCCACGATGCTATAGCCCAGATGCGGCGACCAGCGGATTTTTTCTGCAATGGTGCGCGCCACTTCTCCCGAGCCGATGATCAACACGTTGTCGCGCCCAAAGCCTCGGTCTCGCAGCCGTAGCGCAAACTGGCGGTGTAATTCGCGTCCCAACACCACGAAGACGATACCCAACAGCCAAGCGTAAACGATCACGCCGCGCGGGTAGTCCATTTCCAACGCGCTATTTTTGAAAGCCAACGACGCAAACGCAACCGCCAGCAGCGTGCCGATAGAAACATTTTGCGCGATAGCATAGCCCTCGTCGATGCGGCTGATGGCGCGTTTTTGGTGATAGAGCCGCGCAAAGAAGAAAACGACCAAGATCGAGCCAACATGCACGATCAACATGGGAATATAGTTGCTGAGCGGCGGCGG
>CAZZNC010000095.1:0-7856 GCA_964655405.1 uncultured Anaerolineaceae bacterium
GCAAAGCGGCGGAGCCGCTTTGGGTGCGCCGAATGGCGCACGGCGGCGCGCCCACCGGCGACGAGCGTTCGTTTGCAGCGGACCTTCCCGGGTTGGGCCGTTCCGCTGCGGCTGCCGCGCCGAACGCGCAGCGTTTGCGCGACGGGATCAAGGGGCGCTGCGCCCCTTGCAGGGGCATGGGGGCAGCGCCCCCAACCCCACCCCACGTGCCTAATCGGCGCTGTCGGCGTCCGCCTCGGCAGAAGGCTTGTCGTCAGCGGGCGGCAGCTCACCGCCGGTGAAGCGGTTGCGCAACCCGAGCAGTTTTTTCATCAGCTTTTGGCGCGCGTTGGGCTGCTTGACATAGTCCAAGCCCACCTCGTAGGTCGCCATCGCCTTCATCACCTGCCCGCTGCGCAGTTGCAAATCGGCGATGGCTAGCACGGTTTGGCCGTAATTTTCCTCGTCGCCCAAGTCCGCAAAGATGGCCGAAGCTTCGCGGTAGAGTGTCAACGCCTGTTCGGTGTTGCCCAGCTTGGCGTAAACGCGCGCCATATTGCCCAACGTCTGAGCCAGCCGCTGTTGGTCGTTGATCTGCGCGAAGACGGCGCGCGCCATGTTCATCTGCTCCAACGCCTCGTCGTGGTGCCCCAACGTGTGCAGCGCCAGCCCTAAGTTGACCTGCATTTCAGCGGCCATATCTGCGGCGCCGTCGTCCTCGTATTGCGCGGCGGCTTGGCGGAAAACCTCGACGGCTTGCTCGTAGTCCCCTTGCGTGAAAAGTGCAACTCCGCGCGCTTTCAGTTGGTCGGCTGTGGACATAAAAAGATTGCCTCCTAATGTTGACGTGAACGGGACGTTCCTGGGCGCGGCGAGCCGTTACGCAGCACGTGCGCGACGGTTTGCCAGATAGTGCGCCACACCCAGATACACGGTCAGGAACACGATCAGCGCGTAAGTGGCTCCCGCCAGCGCGTCAATGACGTAATGGTGCCCCAGGTACACGGTAGCAAAGATCACCAGCGATGGCAAAGCCACAATCGGCCAGGCGCGCTTGCCCCAGGTGTGCAACGTCACCAACGCGATGAAGGTAGGATAACCCGCGTGGAGTGAGGGCATCGCTGCGACGGGGTTCGCGCTGCGGGCGACACGGTCGGCATCCAGGATGAAATGCGTCAAATAGACCGGCTGGTCGGTGAGGTAGCCGTAGCGGGTAGCCCACCAGGGCGGCGCGGCGGGGAACAGTACATAGGTGAAAAAGGTAGCATACGAGAGCACCACCAGACCCACCATGTACGGCCAAAAAGCATCGTAGCGGTAGACCCACAACGCCACCGCAAGCAGCAGCGGAGAGAAAAAATGCGAAAGGTAGCAGAAGTTGAAAATCACGTCCAGAACGGGGGTGTAAAAATGCCCCCAAAGATGCTGTTGTACATAGAAATTGGGCAACGTGCCGCCGAAAAGCCCCTTTTCCCAGGCGATCAAGTTGGTGACGTTGACCGCGCTGCGCGTTAGGTCGTCGGCCTGGTTGCGCGTCCATTTGTAAGCGACCAGCAGCACCAGGAACAAGCCGAAGTCACGTAGAAAACTGCGCCCCGAACGTGACCATAGAAACGCAAAGACAAACACGCCCGCGATGGATTCGGTGGAAGGCGCCTTGCCCGCGACGAGCGCCATTCCCAACAAAATCACGGCGGCGGTGAGCACATGCAGCGCAATATGCCGCGCGTTCAGGTCGTGCCGACTTGTCATGAACATACGTTGCCTCATGTCCTCTCGTTACAGTGAGCGGCTACTCTTGGAGCGCTGCCCCAGCCAGGAGCGGCGCGGCATAGGGAGCAGGAAACTTGAGCGGTCGGCAAGCGTCCGCCGCCGATGAACGTTCGCCGTCGGGGGCGCGCCGCCGTGCGCCTATCGGCGCACCAAAGCGGCGAATGCCGCTTTGCGCCGCGCGGAGCGCGGGGCGGGCGGCGCGCCCAACGCACGATCGCTGCAAACGCCCACTCGAGCCAACGAACGCCAGCGCCGCAAAGCCCCCCCCTACGGACACACCCATTCGCCAACCATCACGCCCCCGTCCGGCACGTTCCCGTCCGCGAGCGGCAACACCGCTCCGTCCCACCAGGTGTACAACTTGACGCGCACCTCATACGTCCCCGCCGCCACGTCCGGCGGCAACGTCAGCGTGTGCGCGTCGAAAATGATCGCGTTCGGCAGCCAAGCCGAAGTCGGCGCCTCGTTTTGCGCCGGAAAACTGTCGTCTTGGGCAAGCACACTGCCCCGCCACAAAAACACCGACACGGTGTAGTCCACTGACGGGGTGGCTTCCGCACGCCACCACAGCGCCACCGTCAGCGTGCCGTCGGCGCGCGCTTGCAGCTCCGCACGCTGCAAGCCAATCCCGTCCTGGAACGCGACTTGCGTTTCAGCGAGCGCGTCGGCGCGGTCGTAACGATACGCATAGATCGGATAGCCGCGGTGAGTGTAGGTGCGCGTAGCGGTGCGCACAAAGCCCGCCGCATCCAAAGCGTCGAAAATATCGTGCTTCTTGACAAGATCGCCCCAATAGGCCAGCCAAAGCCCGTCGGTGCGCGCCAAGGTGCGCTGCAAACGCGGGATGAAGTTGCCACGATAGCGTTTGCGCAGGTCGTAAAGCGAAATGGCGCGCTCGTTGGCTTCGGCCTCGTCGGGCAGCCGATTGACGATGACCGTCACGTCTTCCGGCAACGCCAACAGCAAATGATACCACAGCGCCGCGTGCGCCCCTTCCACATCAATCAGCACCGGCTGGGCGTCCACGCTCAGCCGCGCAATGTCGGCGGCCATCTGACGCCAGGGCGGTTTGACATAATAGGAACTGGTGACCACCAGCCCGTTGACCGCGATCAGCACCACCAGGAACACCCGCCCGGGCCGCTCGAAAGCGGTCAGGCCCCGCCCGACCAAAAGCGCAATCGCAGGCATGATCACCGAAATATTGCGGTCGGTCAGCAGCGGGTAGCGGCTGTGCAGCCCCAACGTGATCGCCAACGGGACGCCCAACCACAAGCCAGCCAACAACGCCGCCCTGCGCTGACGTTCACGCGGCAAGGTACGCAGTTGCCCGCCTGGACGACGTAGCCACAACGCGACCAGCCCCACCAGCGTCAGCAGCCCGTAAAGCGCCACCGGCTCGCCAAAGGACTCGGCGGCCAAGTAACGGATCGTGACCCAAGTGAGCGGCATCCCGTGCGTGGTCAGCACCACTTCGTCCACCGGCGTCCCGACGAATTGGTGCACCACCACCAACAGCCAGGGCGCAAAAGCCAACGCAATCAGCCCGTTGAGCGCCGCAAAGTGCCGCCAACGCGCCCTGCCCCGCAACGTGATCAGCGCGTGCAGCCCAATCGCCAAATTGACCATGTAGCAGTAGTAATGCAAGTACAGCCCCGCAACGCTGGCCGCCACAAAACCAAACGCCCATCCGCCACGCGGACTTTGCCGCCAGCGCATGTAAAAGTACGCGATCAGCAGCATGACGAAAAAGACCATCGGGTAATCGCGCACCTCTTGGGTCAACACGACGTGCTTGTCCATCAGCGCGAAGGCCAACGCCGCGCCAACGCCTGCCGTCGGATTGAGCAACGCCCGCCCCAAGCGTGCGATCAGCGCGACGCTGGCAACCGAAAACAGCACCGTGATCCAGCGCAGCGCGATCACCTGCGGGCCAGCGATCAGCATCCAGCCGCGCAGCAGCGCCGAATAGACCGGCCCGTGATGGTCGGAGACCATGGTCATTGTGAGATCGCGCAACGTGTCGCCACGCGCCAACCAAACAGACCAACCCTCGTCGCCCCAAAGGCCCTGAGCGTTCAGCCCGTAGATACGCAGCACCGCCGCCAGCGCGATCACCGCGACGGCAGCCCAAAAGCTCGCGCCGCGTGGTGAATGGGTCGTTCGTGATGGATTCGTCATAACGGGAAAATTGTACCGCGCGCCCCCTAAAAACAACAATGCCCGCCCTGCACAGCGCAGGACGGGCAAGTGATTGGCGCGTTGAAGCGTCTACATTTGGCTCAGGCGAACCACATCTGCCGCCTGGAGACCCTTGGGGCCTTGCACGATGGCGAATTCGACGCGCTCGCCTTCGTACAGCTCACGATAGCCGTTACCCTGAATGGCGGTGAAGTGGACAAACACGTCCGGGCCGTCTTGCCGTGCGATGAAACCGAAACCCTTTTGGGCGTTGAACCACTTGACCGTACCGGTGATGCGTTCACTAGACATGGGGGGGATGCTCCTTCCCACTTGAAAAAAGGTAAAGTGTGTGGGGGTTGCGGGAGCACAAAAAACAACCCCCGTGAGGCTATGCGCACACGAGGGGTCTTGCTTTCCACTTGCGTACAACCTTACCACTACGGCACAGAGCATAGCAGAGTTCGCCGGTGGCGTCAATGACGAGTTTTGGGGGGCGAAAAGACGATCCGTTTAGCGCATCTCAGTTGACGTCCCCCGCAGGATAGCGCATAATCCAACATATACAACATATCCAACCGACCGGATTCCGCACCCATGCCCAACCCCATGAGCGACAACGATTACGCCACCACCCCACCCGATGAAACAAATTGGCCTAAGGTGCTGCACCTGTATTTGACCATCTCGCAGTACCCCGTGCTCAGCCGCACCATCCGTGCACGGATGCGCGAGGAACTGTTTGCGCGCGGCATCGTCACGCCCGAAGCGTTCGAACGCGAAGTGCACAAAAAAGCCATCGAGTCCCAACGACGCGAAGGCATCCGCAACCCACTCTACGAAGAGTCACCCGCCGACTGGGACAAGCGCGTGCGCTACATCCGCGCGCACCTGACCGATTTCTACTTCGCCTACAATCTGCCGCACGCACTTTTCGAGCAAATCTTGGCCGGCGTGCTGCGCAGCCGTGTCCCCGAACGCGAAATCCACCTCACCTTCAATCCGGAGATTGCCCCCTGGGACTTGCTCTTTGCCGAAGGCGAACGCTACGAGCGGATGGCCGACGACGAACGCACCAAAGTCCAACATCACCTCACCGAGATCATCGTGGTGTTGATCAAAGCCATGATCAGCGATCATCTGCAATTCGTGCGCCTCGCCAAAGAAGTCTTCACCATCCAAGACATGAAGAACATCCGCGAAAGGCGCATCGGACGCGGCAAGATCGGCGGCAAAGCGGCGGGGATGTTGCTGGCGTGGAAATTGCTGCAACACGCGGGCGCAGCCTCCGGCGTCGATCCAGAGCTAATCACGATCCCCGATTCGTACTACGTCGGCTCGGACGTGTTTTACGAAGTGCACGAGCTGAACGGCTTTCACGCCATCATGAACCAGAAATACAAATCGCGTGAGCAGATCGTCGCCGACGCGCCGACCATCCGCGCCCGCTATGAAAAGGCCGAGTTGCCAGACTACATCGTGACGCAACTGCGCGACCTGATGGAAGAGATCGGCCCCGTGCCGCTGATCTTCCGCTCTTCCAGCTTGTTGGAAGACAGCTTCGCAACGGCTTTCGCGGGCAAATATGACAGCTTCTTTTTGCCCAACCAGGGCACGCTGGAAGAAAACTTGGCCGCCGCCAAACACGCCATCTTGATGATTTACGCTTCCACGCTGGGGCCGGATGCCCTGATCTACCGCCAACGTATGGGCTTGGTGGACTTCGACGAGCGTATGGCGATCCTGATCCAGAAAGTGGAAGGTCAACGCTACGGGGACTATTTTTTCCCCGCACTGGCGGGCGTGGGTTACAGCCGCAACCCCTTCCGCTGGAACCCAAAAATCCGTAGGGAAGACGGCTTGCTGCGCCTGGTGTGCGGGTTGGGCACGCGCGCCGTAGACCGCGCCGGAGCCGACTACCCGCGCATGATCGCGCTTTCGCACCCGCACCTGCGTCCGGAAACGCGCATCGAGCAATTGCGCCGCTATTCCCAACATTTGATCGACGTGATCAATCTGCGCGAAAATCGCTTCGAAACGCACCCGATCCACGAGGTGATCGATGCGGACTTTGCGGCGCTGCGCATGATCGCCGCGCGCGACACCGGTCACCACTTGGAACGCTTCATCACGCGCCCCACCGACGTAGACCCGAACGAACTGGTCTTCACCTTCGACACGCTCGCTTCCGACCAGCGTTTCACGTCCACCATGCGCTATCTGCTCAAGTTCCTGGAAGAGCGCTACGAATGTCCGGTTGACATTGAATACGCCATCGAGGTTGCGCACACCTATCCCCAATTCGACTTCCGCGTTTCGATGCTGCAATGCCGCCCACTGCGCGAGATCGAGGTGCAAAAGCGCCGCCGCGTGCCTTACGTGGCGCGCAAGGATTGGGTTTTCACAGCCAATCGGCTCGTGCCGGAAGGTGTGATCGAGCATGTGCGCTACGTGGTTTACGTCTGCCCGCCCGCCTACCACGCGCTGAGCGACCCGCAGCGCCGCCTGGAAGTGGGGCGACTGATCGGGCGGCTCAATGAGCGGCTGAGCGGCGAACGTTTTGTGCTGATCGGCCCGGGGCGTTGGGGCACGTCGGACTTGGACTTGGGCGTCAAGGTGACCTACGCGGACATTTTCAACAGCAAGGCGCTGATCGAGGTGGCCTATAGCAAAAACGGCGGCGAACCGGAAATGGCCTACGGGACACATTTCTTCCAAGATTTGGTAGAAGCGGAAATCTATCCGTTGGCGCTCTATCCCAACGATCCCGGGGTGTATTACAATTGGAACTTTTTCGAGCAAGCGCCCAATGTGTTGCCGGAGCTGCTGCCCAAAGACATCGAGCTGACGGACGTGGTCAAAGTGATTGACGTGCCCGCCAGCTTCGAGGGGAAATTGCTGGAGATCGTGATGGACGGAGAGCGCGACGAGGCACTCGCCTATTTGCGCACATACTCGCCGGATGTCACGCCCGACGAAGAAGACGCCAGCGCCTAGTTGCCGCCTTCTTGCACAGGCGCGGCTTCGACGGTGAAGTGCAGCGACTTTTCTAGCGTGTCGTCAATGTAAATATCCACCTGCCACTCGCCGGACGGCCATGTGATCGTGCCCTGCGCTTCCCAGTCCAGCCCCAAGACCACCTCGCCGACGGTGTCGTCGGCTTTCAGCGCGTCGGTGCGGTACTGTTCGCCGGTGGGCGCGATAAAAATGGCCGAAACTTCCAGCGTGCGGCTGTGCGCGTTGAGTTCCACCACCACGTTCAGGTCGTCGTCCGCGCTGAAAACATCGGTGCGCGCCAAATCCTGCGGACGTGTGCCGTCGCCGGCAGCGGTATAAGCAGAACGCAGCGGCGGGGCTATGCCACCACACGCCGCCACCACGACTATCACCACCAACCCCATCAACCAAAGAGGCGCTCGTTTCATCGTCACCGGTGCTCCTTGCCGTGTGCGATTATCCAATGCGCGTTATTGTACCACAAGGCACATCGCGCGCTCAGTGATGGGGCATATAGTCTTCAAAGCCGCCACCATGCCCGCCTTCGAACATGCCGCCCATGTCCGGCGTTTCCGGCCCCGGCATGTGCCCCGACCCCGCGTCGTTGCCGTGCTCGCCGCTCCCCGACGAGCCGCTGTCTCCGCCCGAACCGGAAAGCAGCGGCAGATCGGAAACGGGCAAATCGGTGCACGCCCCTTCCAGCGTGCCCACCGAAGCCGAGATCCACGCTTCCAACGGAGGATCGACGCGCACGACTTCGTACCATGTGCCGCTGGCGTCTTGCGCCAACACGCGCAAGCGCTCGCCTTGCGGCGCCGTGCCGATCACAGCGTAGCCGGTGCCCGGACCGCTGCGTAAATTGGCCGAAGTCACCGTGACCACGAACTCGCACAGGGCAACGGTGGGGCTGGCGGTCGGCGTGGGTG
>CAZZNC010000096.1:0-7856 GCA_964655405.1 uncultured Anaerolineaceae bacterium
GGCTTCCGGCAGCGCGGCGCTCAGCGCGGCGTAAAGCGCCTCCGCGTCGTCCGGCACGATGCCGCCCAAACGCACGTCCGCGCCCGCGAGCGTGCTCAGTGCGCCGATCGTGCCGCCGTTGATGTCGCGGATTTGCCCGATCTGCAAGCGCGGCGTGGCGGGCAGCACAAGCTCGTCACCGGTGGAAAAGATGTGCACGCGCGGACGCCGCACCACCGCGATCCCCTCGGCCAGCCCCAAGGCCAGCAGCGCGCCCACGTCTTGGGGTTGCACGCGGTGGCCTGCGGGCAGGATCACCGCGTCGCGCGCCACATCCTCGCCCACCTGGATCACGTTTTCCCCCGGGGCCACGGGCCGCAGCACCTCGATCTCGCCCTCGGCGAAGGGCTGCGTGTGCTCGACCATCACCACCGCGTCGGCGCTTTCCGGCAACATGCCGCCGGTGTGGATGAGGACTGCCTCGCCGGTGTGCACGTCCACGTCCGGCGCGTGCCCCATACGCACCTCGCCGATCACACGCAAGTACGCGGGCAGCGTGTCGGACGCGCCGAACGTGTCCGCCGCGCGCACCGCGTACCCGTCCACCGACGAACGGCGGAAGGCGGGCAACACCTCCGGACTGCGCACGTCCTCGGCCAGCACGCGCCCGAGCGCCTCCCGCGCGCTGACGCGCTCGGCGGGTGGGCGGTGTGTGATATGCTCCCATAGACGCGCGCGTGCCTCAGCGGGCGGCAACACCTCGAAAAATTCGGTCATAGCGTTTGTTTCCTCTGTGTAGCTGCGGCTCGCGGACAGCAAAAGGGCGCTGCCACGCTGCACAACGCCCTACCTTGCCAACCTGCGCGGAGCGCCCGCTGCTCAGAAGAGCAGCGCAAAGGATACCCCATTGAGTACGATCATAACCACGATGGCCGCGGCCAACAACACTCCTCGCCGCGTGATCCCGGGCGCGGGTTCGATATCTGCCGGAATCTGCGCGAAGTAACCCGCGTTGATCTCTGCCGCTGTTGTGCCGGTGCTGTGCGTGGTTGGACGCAACGCTGCCGGCTCGCTCCCGAAATCAAAATCCGCCTTGTCGGCAGACGTGACCGGACTTGTGGCCTCAAAGGCATCTTTGCTCGCGAACAGCGCTTCACTGCTGCTTTCCGCGTCATCTTCTACCGTAAATGGCGTGCCCCCTTCAAAGACGGCGTTGGAAACAGAATCCAGGGCGGCGGACGTTTCGGCGGGAAAGGGGCTTGCCTCAGCCGACGGTGAGGAGGGGGGCGCTTCGTTGTCCCAGGCGTTTTGTTCTTCGAACATATTGACGCCGAACGGAGAGGGCGTCTCTTCGGCGGCGGGAGTGTCGGCGCCGTGTGTCTCTTCTTCCAGCATGTATTCGGTGCCGCCGAAGGGCGCGACGCTTTCCGGCGTGAAGGGAGAAACATTTTCCGCGTCTGCGTCGGTGGGCAGCGTTTCCGGTTCGGCAGAAGCGGGTTCGCCATTGCCCAAATTCAAGTTGCGCACCCAGTCGTCGTATTCCTGCGACGAGGGCAAATCCACCTGTTGCCCGCTGCCGTGCGTAGCGGGGCTTGTGTCCTGTCCCCAGTCCACGCTGGTGGGCGAAGCAAACGGATCGGCGGTGGGGACATCCGGCGCGGTGGGCGGTGCGCTTTCTGTTGACGGGGCGGGCGGTGTGGAAAGCCAATCGAGTGCGTCGTCCGGAGCAGCGCCTCCGTCGTCAAAGGGGACCGTGTTGTCTGCGGGCACGCCCCCGACCAAACTGTCGCCGGAGATCGTTGCGAATTCCGCCCCGATGGGCGGCGCAGAGGATTGTTTTTCGTCAGAAGATGCGTGCGGCAGCGGTGGATCTGGGATAGCGTCCCAGTCCAACGCGGCGAAAGGCGGCGCAGGAGATGCTGTCGGCGCGGTGGGCGGCGGACTGTCGTTCTTTGGGCTGCGCCGTGCCAGTTTTTGCTGTACTTTTTCCAGCGCCTGGCGTGCTTTTTCGTTGGAAGGGTTCAGCTCCAAGACATTTTCCAGGCACGTTTGTTGATCGTCCAGGGAATCTACCAACGCGCTCAAGAAAAGCCAGGCTTTTTCGTGGCGTTCGTCCTTGTCCACGATGTCCAACAGGAGATCGCGTGCTTCGTCCTTACGTCCGGCCTTGAAAGCAGCCATGGCCTGCTTGAATTGTTCATCGAGTACCGACATGTGCGTTGACCTTCATCACCACGCCTACAGAAAGGGCTATTACGAGTGGGGTCTCCGTGTGTATGATACCACACCGTGCATCGTCTACGCGATCTCGATACACGTTGCGTTGGGGCGGCGTATGTGCAGTTTGCCTCTTCCGGATTGGTTCGTGAACGGCGACAATTTTTCCGATGGCTGCGCTATAATCTAGCGTGGAACGCGGAGACTACAGAGAAACCGAGGTTGACTCGTGCAGTATATTGTCTATCCCTTTACAGCTATCGTAGGGCAGAAGCGCATGACGCGCGCCCTGATCTTGAACGCCATTGACCCACGCATCGGCGGCGTGCTCATTCGCGGGGAGCGTGGCACGGCCAAATCCACCGCCGCGCGTGCTTTGGCGGTGCTGCTGCCGGAAATTCGCATCGTGGCAGACTGCCGTTTCAATTGTGACCCTGACCGTCCAGAATCGCTCTGCGACGAATGTCGCGCGCGTGTGGCCGCCGGTGAAGAGTTGCCCGTCACCACACGCCGCATCCCGTTGGTTGACCTGCCCGTCAGCGCCACCGAGGATCGCGTCGTGGGCACATTGGACTTGGAAAAAGCGCTCCAACAGGGCGAACGGCACTTCGACCCGGGCGTGCTGGCCGCTGCCAATCGTGGCATCCTTTACGTGGACGAGGTGAATTTGCTGGACGATCACGTCGTGGATTTGCTGTTGGATTCGGCAGCTATGGGCGTCAACGTGGTGGAGCGTGAGGGCATCAGCTTTCAGCATCCGGCCCACTTTATTCTGGTGGGCACCATGAACCCTGAGGAAGGGGAATTGCGCCCGCAGTTGCTCGACCGCTTCGCGCTTTCTGTGAACGTGCGTGGGTTGAGCGACCCTGCCGACCGCATGGCGATCCTGGAGCGGCACATTGCCTTCGACACCAATCCCGAGCAATTCTATCAGGAATGGCTGCCCGCCGAACAGAAGCTCGCTCAGCAGATTGTGGACGCGCGCCGGATTGTGGACGACGTGCGCTATACACGTGGCGACTTGTTCGTCATCGCCACGCTCACCGCTCGGATGGGCGTGGATGGGCATAGGGCCGATTTGGTCATTCTCAAGGCGGCGCGCGCCCATGCTGCTTACGAGGGACGTGACGCGATCACCGAGCGCGATATTTTGCTGGCGGCAGAGTTGGCCTTGCCACACCGAATCAAGCGCGGCCCGTTTTCCGAAGCGAATTTGCAAGAAGGCGAGCTTGAGGAACGTTTGCAAGAGGCGTTGGACGATTACCACGATCAGCTTGCCATCCAGGAAGCCGACGCCTCGGTCGAACTCACCACTTCGAACGAGTTGCCCGACGACGCTGCGGAAAAAAAAGCGAGACGCTGACCGAGTCCTCCGGTCAGCATTCTAACGAGGGGGACGCTCCCCAACCCGGCAAACAAGACGTTTTCGACCGCCCGCAGGACGCCCATTGGTGGGATGGCGGCGAACATATCGAAGCAACGCGCGAATTTACCCCGCGCCGCTTGGATACTCCCCTGGATCGGCTGACGCGCAAGGTGCAAGGACGGCGCAGCCGCACGCGCACCGAGCGCAAGAACGGGCGTTATATCCAGGCGCGTCCCGCTGGCGACCGCACCGACGACATTGCTTTTGACGCCACGTTGCGCGCTGCTGCGCCCTACCAGTTGGGCCGCGAGGCCGAACGCCAAGAACGCCAGTTGGCTTATGTGTTGCACAAGGAAGATTTGCAGCGCAAGGTGCGCGTGCGCAAATCCGCCAACTTGATCCTTTTCGTGGTGGACGCCAGTTGGAGTATGGCCGTGGCGGAGCGGATGCAAGCGACCAAAGGCGCGATCATGTCATTGCTTACCGACGCTTACCAACGCCGTGATCGTGTAGGGCTGATCGTCTTCCAAAAGAACCGCGCCCAGATCGTGTTGCCACCGACCAATTCGGTCACGCTGGCGAAAAAGGCCCTGGCCGACATCCCCGTCGGCGGCAAAACGCCGCTTTCGGCGGGACTGTACCTGGCCTATCAGGTCTTCCAACGCGAGCAGCTCAATCATCCTGACGTGATGCCGTTGATGATCTTGCTCACGGACGGGGCGGGCAACGTTTCGATGGGCAACAACCCGCCTCAGGCCGAAGCGCACCGCATCGCCGAAATGATCCGCGAGTCCGGTTTCCGCAGCGTGGTTATTAACATGGAACACGCCGCCTTTGATCAAGGTTTGGCGCAAAAGTTGGCCGACAAGCTCGGCGCGCCTTGTTATACGCTTGGAGAACTCAAAGCCGCTGCACTCTACGACGCTGTGAGGGCCGAACTTGACCACTGACGAGCGCTCGACTTCTGCCCCCCGTCCTCTGGCTGCTGCCGATTCACTGTGGGAGGGGCTGGGACTGATCGTGATCGGGGCGTTTTGTTTCAGCTTGGCGATCCCTTTCACACGCTGGGTGGAAGGGCTAAACGCTTCCACGATCACGTTTTACCGCGCGCTGTTTGGCTTTGCTTTTCTGGCGCTGTTGACGTTGCGTCAACGGGAAGCCTGGCGTTTTTCCGCCTATCGTGCCGCGTGGCCGTGCCTGCTGGCACTGGGGGGACTGATGAGCGCCACTGCGCTGCTCTATACGTATGCTGTGCGCCACACAGCCGCCGCTAACGCCGCCTTGCTTGTGAATACCGCGCCGGTGTACGTGGCCGTGCTTGCGCCGCTGCTGCTGAGCGAACCCCGCGCGCGTTATACCTGGTTGAGCTTGGCGCTGGCGTTGGGTGGCGTGGTGTTGATCACCGATCCGCGCAGCCTAAACGTAAGCTCCGCAGAGTTGGGCGGCGTGGTCGCGGGGGCCGTTGCGGGCATGGGTTATGCGTTGGTGTTGTTGCTCAGCCGCTCGCTGCGCAAACAGGTTAGCGGCTTGACGCAAAATTTGTGGTCAAACGGAATCGTTGTGTTGCTGCTGTTGCCCTGGGCACTGCGCAGCTCAGCGGCAACCGTGACCGTGAATTTGCCGTCGTTGATCCCGTTGGGTGTGTTTTCGTTGGGGCTTTCGTATCTGCTCTATTTCGCGGGACTGGCGCGCGTGCGTGCGCAGATTGTCAGCATCGCGGCGCTTTTCGAACCGGTCTTCGGCGTCGTGATGGGCATGGTCTTCTTTGCAGAAGTGCCCGGGCTGTTGGGTTGGCTGGGCGGGGGACTGATTTTGTTCAGCGTTTACCTGATCTCGCGCTGATTAGGCCGAAGAAGGGCGCGGGCAGTGAACGAACGGAATGATGAAGGGTACGCGCCGCCGATAATCAGCGTAGACCGGTCCTAACTCGCGTGCCATGCGTTCTTCTTCTAACCAGCCTCCGATGAGAAAATACGCTGTCGAGCCGAGCGCCAATGCAAAACTGGCAACGTGCATGGTCGGCAGCGCCCAGAGGTAGATGGCCGAAAACAGATAGATCGGGTGACGCACCAAGCCGTACATGCCCCGCTGTACGAAAGGCTCCGGCGGCAAAGGGAGCGGTTCACCGGCAAAATAGGCTTGTGCTTGCCGCACACCCACAAAGCGCCACAGATCAAAGCTGCGTCCGGTCATCCACAACGCCAGCAAACTCAACGCACGGATGCCGTCGAGCGCCAACGCCGTCGCTCCACTTGTGTGCCAAACGCTGGGGCCGGAGTGCAACATGACCCACAGCCAAATCGGTGCAAAAGTTAGCATACTGACCGCGGTGTAAACCAGGCGGTAGAAGCCTTCATAGGTGCGAGGGCCGACCCACTTTTGCACGCGCCGTTTGAAAGAACGGGCCGCCATGACGCTATGCACCACGCCGAAACCCGCTAGTGCCAGCAAAATAGGAACGATGGTTCGCCACATACGTCCTGTGCCTCCTTGTCTCCTGGTTGGATTGCGTCTGGCTCGATTATACAAAAAATGGGCGTCGGTGAGCATAAGCCGAGCATACGACGAGCGGCGGTTGCCCACGCAGGAACGCTGCGTTATAGTTCCCGCACGTACCCGCCAGACCTATACGCGAGTGGAGTAACTGCATGGACTTGTTGATCATCCTGCCAACTTACAACGAGGCGGAAAATCTCCCCAAGATGTTGGACACACTATTGGCGTTGGATCTGCCCGTGCAACAATCCATCTTGGTCGTGGACGACAATTCACCGGACGGCACAGGGCGGATCGCCGACGAGTACGCCACACGCCACCCCGACCGCGTCAGTGTGCTACACCGTGCGGGCAAGCAGGGGCTGGGCACAGCCTATATCGAGGGCTTCAAGGTCGCTATGCAACGCGGAGTGGATTTCGTTTTGCAGATGGACAGCGATTTTTCCCACGACCCTAAATACATCCCGCACCTGCTGCAAGCGGCGCTCGAAGGCGGCTACGACGTGGTAATCGGCTCGCGGTATGTCAAGGGCGGCAGCGTGGACGAGCGTTGGGGAGTGGGGCGCAAGCTGCTCAGTTGGTGGGCCAACAGCGTTTACGTGCGCCTGATTTTGCGCACGCCGATCAAGGACGCCACCGGCGGTTTTCGCGTTTGGCGCACCGAGGTGCTGCGTGGCATGGGGTTGGAGCGCATCCGCTCCAACGGCTACGTTTTCCAGGTGGAAACGGCTTACGTGGCCGAGCGGCTCGGCTACCGCATCGCCGAAGTGCCCATCCACTTCCCGGATCGGCGCTTGGGACAGTCCAAAATGAGCTTTCGCGTGCAATCCGAGGCAGCCTTGCGCGTCTGGCAAGTGCTCTGGCGGCATCGCAAGCTCAATCCCAGTATGCGCGCGCAAGACGCCTAACCCCACAAACCCACCATGCGCCGATACCTCCGCCCCTACTTGTCCGATCTGCTGATTTTGCTGGGACTTTTTGTCTTGCCCCTGCTTTACTTCGCGCCGGTGACGCTCGGCGGACGCACGCAGCTCCCCGCCGACAACCTCTACCAGTACGAACCCTGGCTCAGCGCGCGGGAAGCCCTCGGCGTGCCGGACGTGCCGCACAACGCCCTGCTTTCCGATCTCGTGCTGGAAAACTTCCAGTGGAAGACATTCATCCGCCACAGCTTGCAACAAGGCGTCATCCCGCTCTGGCAACCCAACCAGTTCGCGGGCACACCCTTTTTGGCCGCCGGACAGCACTCCGCGCTCTATCCCTTCAGCCTGCTTTACTACGTGCTGCCGCTGTGGCGCGCGTATGGTTGGTTCATCGTGACGCAACTGGGGTTGGCCGGTGCGCTGATGTACCTTTTTGCGCGCGGGCTGGGCTTGCGACGGATCGGCGGAGCGGTGGCCGGTTTGGCGTATCAGATGAGCGCGTTTTTCCTGCTGAGCGTCGTCTTCCCGATGATGATCGCGGGAGCGGCGTGGTTGCCGCTGGTGCTGCTGGCGATCGAGTTCACCATCCGACGCCGCCCGCTGCGCGGCAAGCCCGCGATTATGCCCTGGGTGGCGCTCGGCGCGCTGGCGCTGATGATGAACATCTTTGCGGGCCACGTGGAGATCACCTACTACACGCTGATTGTGGCGGCGTACTACGCGGCGGCGCGATTGGGATGGGCCTGGTGGCGCGGGCGGGACTGGCGTCCCCTGGTGCGGCCAGCGGCGGGCTTGCTGGCGATGGTCGCGTTGGGGCTGGGGCTGGGCGCGGCGCAGTTCATCCCGCTCTATGAGCTGGGCACGCGCAATTTCCG
>CAZZNC010000097.1:0-7855 GCA_964655405.1 uncultured Anaerolineaceae bacterium
GCGGACTTCAAAAAGCCCTGGTTGCGGAACGTGGTTCTTTTTTCCACGATCCTCTTTTGGGGCGCGTTTTTGGTTTTCTTGGTGATGTCACTGCGTCCGCGCCAGACGCGCCGGCTCTATGTGGCGCTTTTTGACCGCGTGCTGTCGCCTTCGCTTTCGTTGAAGGCGCGCGGCCTGGCCGACCACTTCATGACCGGTTTGGAAAATCTGCGCCGTCCGCGTGACCTGGCGATGATCCTGCTTTCATCGCTTTTCATCTGGCTGACCGAAACGACCAAATATTGGTTCGTGATGCACGCCTTCGATTTCCGCGTGAGCTTCTTTGTGCTGATGCTGATGACGGCGGTGGTCAACTTGGCAACGACACTGCCCTCGTCCCCCGGCTATGTGGGCACGTTCGACACGCCCGGGATCAAGGTGCTGACCGCCTACGGTGTGCCGGAAACGATTGCGGGCGCGTACACGTTGGTTTTGCACGCGGCGCTGTGGTTGCCAATCACGCTGTTGGGCTTTTACTATCTCTACCGCGAACGGCTGAGCTGGCAGGATTTCAGCCGCGCCCAAGAGGTAATCTCCGAAGAGCTGAGCGCGGATGAGACTGAGCAGGTGGAAAGTGAGGTGAGCGCGTGAAACGGCGTGTAGCGATCATCGGGGCAGGGGCGACCGGTCTCACGGCGGCCTATGACCTGGCTGGCGCGGGTTGGGATGTGCAGGTTTACGAGGTGGGCAAGCAAGTCGGCGGACTGGCGGCGGGCTTCCGCGACGAGCATTGGGACTGGACGCTGGAGAAGTTCTATCACCACTGGTTCGCCAGCGACGCCGCCGCGTTAGAATTGATTGAGGAACTCGGTGCGTCGGAAAAGCTGCTTTTCCCAAAGCCGATCACCTCGTTGTGGCTGGACGAGCGCGTTTATCCCATGACACACCCGAATTTGGTGGTAGCAAACTTGCGCTTGCCCTTGCCTCCGCTCGCCAAGCTGCGCTATGGGCTGGCGATGCTCTACTTGCGGCTTTCCCCACGTTGGCGGCCTTTGGAGCGCGTCACCGCTGAGGCATGGTTGCGCCGCTGGCAGGGGGAAACGGTCTATCGCACGCTGTGGCGCTCGCTGCTAATCAGCAAATTCGGCGAGGACTACGACAAGGTGAACATGGCCTGGATGTGGGCGCGGCTCTATAAGCGCACGCCGCGTTTGGGCACGTTCCAGGGCGGCTTCCAGGCGTTCCTGGAGCTGCTGGCGCGCCGCGCGCAGGATCGCGGCGCACGTTTGGCGCTCGGCGTGCCGGTGGAGCGCGTGCAGCGCCAGCCCAACGGCACGTTCGCCGTCACCGTGCGCGGTCAAACGTACACGTTCGACGCGGTGCTGAGCACTACCGCCCCGCACGTGATGGCGCGCTTGGCGCCGGACTTGCCCGCGCCGTATGCTGACAAACTGCACGCGCTCAAGAGCACCGGCGCTGTGGTGGTGATCTGCGCACTGAAGCATCAGTTGCTCACCGACGGCACCTATTGGCTCAGCTTGCCGATCAGTACGCCGGATCGCGCCAAAGCCGAGTTCCCCTTCATCGCGCTGATTGAGCACACGAACTACATGGATCGCGCGCATTATGGCGGGGATCACGTGATCTACTGCGGGGACTACGTGCCGCCGGAGCATGAATACTTCCAGATGAGCGAGGACGCGCTGGCCGAACGCTTCATCGGGGCGTTGCCGCGCTTCAACGCGGACTTTTCGCCGGATTGGATTCGCAAACGCTGGGTGTTCCGCGCGCCGTATGCTCAGCCGGTGCCGTTCGTCAACCAGTCCCAGGCATTGCCCGCGCTGCGCACGCCCGTTCGCGGGCTGTACTTTGCCAGCATGAGCCAGGTTTACCCCTGGGATCGCGGGACGAACTACGCGGTGGAAATGGGGCGCCAAGTTGCCAAGATGCTCCGCGAAGACCTGCGCTGAGGCGGCTTTCAGGTACACGTTGGGCAAGCGTAGAAGAAAATCCGGCGCGTTTTGGGTACAATGGACGTGCTGTGATAAAAATCACAAAGCGCCATGCGACGTGGCGCAGAGACACTGAGAGGGACGAATAGATGAAGAATATCACGGTTGTTGGTGTGGGCTATGTGGGCCTGGTGACGGGCGCCTGCTTTTCCGACTTGGGAAACCGCGTGGTATGCCTGGACATCAACGAAGAGCGGATCGCAAACTTGAACAAGGGCATCATGCCGATCTACGAACCCGGCTTGGCCGAGTTGGTGGAACGCAACGTCCGTGCAGATCGCTTGTTCTTTACCACATCTTATGCCGAAGCGCTGAGGGATGCGGAATTTGTGTTCGTTGCGGTGGGCACGCCGGAGGGCGTGGACGGCGAAGCCGATTTGCAATATGTGCGCATGGCCGCCGAGACCATCGCCAAAGAGATGGACCACCCGCTGATCTTGATCAACAAGTCCACCGTGCCGGTGGGCACAGGCGATTGGGTGGCGGGCATCGTGCGCGAAAACCAGCCCAAGCCGCTTGATTTCAGCGTGGTGAGCTGTCCGGAATTCCTGCGCGAAGGTTCGGCCATCTCCGACTTCCTCAACCCCGACCGCACAGTCTTGGGTTCAGAAGACCCCGAAGCTGCCGAGCGGGTGGCGCAGCTGCACTTGCCGTTGCGTGCGCCGATCATGATTACGGATTTACGCACGGCGGAGATGGTGAAATACGCCTCCAACGCTTTTTTGGCGACGCGCATCAGCTTCATCAACGAAATTGCCAACATTTGCGAGGCGCTGGGCGCGGACGTGAAGGAAGTGGCGCGCGGCATGGGCTTTGACAAGCGCATCGGCCATCACTTTTTGGAAGCAGGCGTTGGTTACGGTGGCTCGTGTTTCCCCAAGGACGTGAAGGCATTGGCCTATATGGCCCAGGTGCACGGGCGGCATCCGCAACTTTTGCAAGCGGTGATGGACATCAACGCCTATCAACGTAAACACGTCGTGATCAAGCTGCACGAACTGCTTGGTGACGATCTGAAAGGCAAGGTCATCGGGCTGTTGGGGCTGGCCTTCAAACAAAATACCGACGATATGCGCGATGCGCCTTCGATCACCATCGGAGATTACTGCCACGAAGAAGGGGCGATTGTGCGCGGGTACGATCCGGTGGCGCGAGAAACGGCGCTGCACGTCATGCCATACTTGGAACTGACCGACAACGCCTATGAACTGGCCGAAGGCGCGGACGCGCTTTTGGTGCTGACGCCCTGGAACGAGTTCATGCAGTTGGACATGGCGAATATCAAGGAAACGATGCGCACACCGATTTTGATCGACGGGCGCAATTTGTACGAGCCGGCCATCATGCGCGAATTGGGCTTCCAATATCGGGGCATCGGGCGCGGCTACAATGGCGAGAGGAAAGGCTAAACCTGTCGGACGGTACCTCCCCGTACAAGGAAAACAAAGCAGGGATGCTAACATACGGCATCCCTGCTACACTTTTAGGGACGTTGCGCCGCTTTGCAAGAGCGAAGGAGAAGGCATGAGCCAAAAAGACAACACGGTGACCCGCCACGTGCTGGAAAACGGCCTCACCGTGCTGCTCAAAGAGGTACATAGCGCGC
The DNA here is from genome assembly GCA_964655405.1 of uncultured Anaerolineaceae bacterium. Classification (GTDB taxonomy): domain Bacteria; phylum Chloroflexota; class Anaerolineae; order Aggregatilineales; family Aggregatilineaceae; genus JALSSH01. Next base: position 3,598 of record CAZZNC010000097.1, read on the forward strand.
CGGTGATCAGTTGGTGGGTGCTTTACCGTGTGGGCAGCCGCAACGAGCCAACCGGTCGGACGGGTGTTTCCCACTGGACAGAACATATGATGTTCAAGGGCACAGAAAAGTATCCGGCAGGCGTGCTAGACCGCCTTGTCGAGCGGCACGGCGGTCTGTGGAACGCGCAGACCTCGTTTGATTACACGGCATATTTTGAAACGCTGCCCGCTGAACACGCGCATTTGGCGCTGGATATCGAAGCCGACCGCATGACGGGCGCGCTCTTCTTGCCGGAAGAGGTGGAATCCGAGCGCACGGTGATCATTTCCGAGCGACAAGGTTCGGAAAATTCGCCCACCTTCTGGCTTTACGAAGAAGTGCGGGCGGCCATGTTCCGCGTGCATCCATATCATCACGCGGTTTTGGGCGACATGGTGGACTTGCACCACATGACGCGCGATGACCTTTACAACCACTACCGCACCTACTACGCGCCCAACAACGCGATTGCGGTGGCGGTGGGGGACTTTGACAGCGCGCAAATGCTTGCCGAGATCGAAGCACTCTACGGCGGCATCCCGTCCGCGCCGCCGCCCCCGCCCGTGACGCGCGAAGAGCCGCCACAATACGGCGAGCGCACCGTGCGCGTGGAACGTGAAGGCAACGCGCACTATATCTACGTGGCCTACCGTGCGCCCCGCGCCACCGACCCCGATTGGTTCAAGTTGGCTGTGGCGGATAGCGTCCTCGCGGGCGCGAGCGCCCCGGGGGGCAATGGCATCGGCAACCGCACTTCGCGGCTCTACCGCGCGCTTGTAGAAACCGAGCTGGCGACCGGCGTTGGCGGGGGGCTGTATCCCTCGCTCGACCCATACCTTTACGGCATTTTGATCACCGTGCGCGACGGGCGAACGCCCGAAGAGGTGCAAGCGGCCTTTGACGCGGAAATCGAGCGCTTTGCCGAAAGCGTGACCCAGGCGGAAGTGGACAAAGCCAAGAAGCAGGCGCGCGCGCTCTTTGCCTACGGCACGGAAAACGTCACTAACCAAGCCTTTTGGCTCGCCTTTACGGAAAACGTGCAAAGCTACCGTTGGTATGAGGAATACGTGGAGCGGCTGCAAGCGGTGACGCTGGACGATGTGCGCGAGGCGGCGCGGCGCTACTTGCGCCGTTCGCAGCGCACGGTCGGTTGGTTCATTCCCACAGCGCACCAGGAAGGGGAAGAAGCATGAGCGCCCATACTCCCACGCTGCCAGGCCCGCACGACATCACGCGCCGCGAACTGTCTAACGGGATTGTCGTCCTGGTGCGGGAAAATCACAACGCGCCTTCGGTGGTGGTCAGCGGCTCGCTGCTGGCGGGCAGTCTTTTTGAGACGCCCGAAACCAACGGCTTGGCGGCTTTCACTGCGGCGATGTTGTTGCGCGGCACACAGACGCGCGACTTTGCGGCCATTCATGAGCTTTTGGAAAGCAATGGCGCCAGCCTGAGCTTTAGCGCAGGGCGCCATACGGTCGGTTTCAGCGGCAAGAGCTTGGCCGAGGATTTGCCGCTGCTGGTGGGCTTGTTGGCAGACGCATTGCGCCGTCCGGCTTTTCCGCCGGAATATGTGGAGCGGGTACGTGGGCAGATTGTGACCCACCTCAAGACACAAGCGCAACACACGCGCCATGTGGCCGCACGGCTCTTCCGTGAGCTGCTCTACCCCGCCGAGCACCCGTACCATTACCTGCCGTCGGGGCAGGTGGAAACCGTCCAACCGCTCACCCGCGCGCAGATCGCAGATTTCCACCGCACGCACTACGGCCCGCGTGGGATGTTCGTGGTCGTCGTGGGCGCGGTGGAAGCGGAAGCCGCTATTGCCCAAGTGGAGCAGGCGCTCGGCGACTGGCAGAACGCAGCACAACCTGCCCCGCACACCTTGCCGTCCGTGCCGCCGCTGGAAGATGTGCGCGAACAAACGCATCTTATGCGTGACAAAAGCCAAGCGGATTTGGTGCTGGGCATTGTTGGCCCGCCACGCAACGCACCGGATTGGATGGCGGCGAGCTTAGCCAACAATATTTTCGGTGTCTTCGGCATGTACGGGCGCATCGGCGAGGTGGTGCGTGAAAAGGGCGGCATGGCCTACTACAGCTTCAGCCGTTTGGATGGCGGCATGGGGCCTGGCCCCTGGCGCGTGATCGCGGGTGTCAATCCGGCCAACGTGGAGCGGGCAATTGCGGCCATTCGCGGCGAGATCCGCCGCCTGACCGAAGAGCCGGTCAGCGAGGATGAGTTGGCGGACAACCAATCCTACTTCATCGGCCATTTGCCGCTGCAATTGGAAAGCAACGAAGGCGTGGCGGGCGCGATTGCTGCTATGGAGCAGTACGGCTTGGGACTGGACTACCTGTTGCGCTACGCGGACACGGTGCGCACGGTGACGCGCGAGGACGTGCTCCAGGCTGCCCGCCGCTACTGGCATCCCGACCGCTACGCGCTGGCGATTGCCGGACCGGAAAGCTAGGCGCGCGATGTTCCGCGTCGGTGTGGATATGATCGAAGTGGCGCGCGTTCAGCGGGCACAGGAACGCTACGGCGAGCGGTTTTATGCCCGCTTCTTCACGTCCACCGAGCGCGAACAGGCGCGCGACGTGCCCGCGCGTCTCGCGGCGCGTTTTGCGGCCAAAGAAGCCGTCGCCAAGGCGTTGGGCACGGGCATCGGCGATGTGTCGTGGCTGGAAATTGAGGTTGTCACGGACGAGCGTGGGCGTCCGCACGTGCGCTTGCACGGGGCGGCTGCGCGCCTGGCCGCTGAGTTGGGCTTGACGGACTGGCAGCTCAGTCTCAGCCACACCCGTGAGCATGCGCTTGCGTTTGTGGTGGCGATGGGGGGCGAGTGAGCGTTTGGCGCACGCGATTTTTTGCATCCACGATAGGCCGCGCTATACTTTTTCCGCACAACTGCATAGTTTCCGCTTCAGGTGACCAAAAGCCCGGATGCTGAGGTCATAAGGGGGGAAGCCGGTCGAAGTCCGGCGCTGTCCCGCAACTGTAGTGCTAGGCGTACCGCTTAGCAGAGCCAGGTTACCCGCCTGAGGCGCGAAGTCGCGAACATCTCTCGTGGACTGGAGGTGCCGACGGTCAAAAACCGCTCTCTGTTTGCGCCTTCGGCTGGAAGGCGCTTTTTGTTTGCATCGTCCCAAGTGTTCTCTAGGAGGAAATGTCCATGTTGAAGCGTGTAACCACGCTAACCCTGACCTTTGTGCTTGCTTTGAGTTTTGCGCTGCCTGTTTGGGCGCAGGACAACGCCGAACCGATAGCACGCGCGGCTGACTTTTTGTTGACCGTGCAAAACGAAGATGGTGGTTTTCCGAACGGCTTTGCGCCGGAAAGTGATCTTGGCACGACGGCGGACGCCGTGCTCGCGTTGGGTGTGGCGGGCGTTGACTTCGAAGAGACGTTTGCCGATGCCCCCAGTCCCCTGGACTACTTAGCCGATCAATTGGAGACGAACGAGGAAATTTCCGTTGGTCAACTGGCGAAGATCACCAATGCACTGGTGGCAGTGGGCGCTGACCCGAGCGACTTTGCCGATCAAGATGTGGTTGCGGCGATGTTGGACGCGCAAACCGACGCCGGTACGTTTGGCGGCGGGCCTTTCGACCATTGCTTGGTGATGACCGCGCTGCAAAACGCCGGCGTTGATGTGCCGGAAGAGGCGATCACGGCGCTGCTTGATGCACAGACTCCGGAAGGTGGTTGGGGCTTTGCGGCAGAAATGGCCGCAGACACCAACTCGACCGCGCTCTGTGTTCAGGCGCTGGCTGTGTATCCGCAGGCTACCGAATCACCCGTCAGCCAGGCAATTGTGGACGCGCTGGACTATTTGGTTTCTATTCAGAACGAGGACGGCGGTTGGCCGTACCAGAACCCCAGCGAATACGGCACGGACAGCGACACCAACTCAACCGCGCTGGTTGTCCAAGCACTGATCGCGGCGGATGTGGTACCGGAAACGTTCGATACTTCGGTGGAATGGTTGCTCGGGATGCAGCAGGAAAGCGGCGCGTTTGCTTATCAAGCTGCTTTTCCCGACGACAACATCTTGGCGACGGTGGCGGTCATTCCTGCATTGGCCGGTTCGCCGCTGAACGCATGGGCGCCTATGCCCGAAGAAGAAGCCGAGGCCGCGCAGTAAAACACGGCGCGCCAACGACAAACTGCACGGGCGAGGGGCGAAGGCTCCCCGCCCGTTTTCGTTGTGCCCGACCTGTTTTTCCTCTGCCGAATG
>CAZZNC010000098.1:0-7852 GCA_964655405.1 uncultured Anaerolineaceae bacterium
GATTTCGCGAATTTCTCCGGTCTCGCCAGTCAGTCAGCACCGTGTCGTCACGATGGTTGATTTTGAGGACGTGGCACGATCTTATACTTGCCTGTTCGACACACAAACGCAAACGTGCACGCCGCTGAGCAACTATCTTGGGGGCGGGCAGGTCATTTGGGTGAGTGCCGATCTGTTCGTAGGCATCTCTGCCACCAATGCGATTGCAGTGTACCAGCTTGATGGGGGGAACGTCAGGCGCCGGAGTATTTCTGTGGGGGAGGGCGTTTTCTTGAGTGTATGCACGGTGCGGGCGGGGGAGGGCGAATTGCTGTGCGTTGTGGAGAAGCGCGACGAGGCTTATCGTCCCCGTCTTGTGCTTGTTTCGATTGCTTCAGGTGATGTCGTGGAACTCCCTTACGTTTTGGAAGACGCCGAGGCTTCTTGTTCAGCCATTGCGCTATCGCCGGACGGGGAACGTATCGCCTTTTTGAGCGCGCAGCGTTTGGAAGTTGTTGACACGAGTTCGGGAAACGTATTGGGGCGGGTGGATGACGTTGACGTGTTGAGATTTGTCTGGTCGCCCGACAGCGCGAGTGTGTTGGCTGTTCTTTCGATGGATACATTTGCTGTACCACGGCAATTGGGGCAGATAACCGTCGCGGACATGGAGGTTTCTGTTTTCGCGGGTTTTACCCAAGAAGTCTATTTGCTCACCGCTCCTTGCAATTGCGCGCACGAGGCAAAATTTTTGTGGTAGGAGTTTGGTATGAAACGCCGATGGTTGTTCTTGTGCGCTTTTCTGCGCGGCCTCGTATGCCGTCTATGTTTTGTTTCTCATCCGGCTTTCCCTGCTCAGCGGGTTTCATTGTGTGTTGAGACCCCCTCTCATCATCCAAACGTACCCTTGCTTTCTTTGCGCATTTATGATAGGCTATCGCGGTTTTGCCAGAAGACAGGAAGTGTGGAGATGTCCCGAACACGGAAACATATTCGGCTTAACACGCCACCTCGAGAAAAGCGGCCCGATCAAACGGTCGCCTCATCCTGTTGAAAAAGGTGCATCCTTCGTTGATGCGCCTTTTTTTTGTGTCGTCCACGTAACCTTAAGGAGAATGCTTCATAATGCGCAAAGTTTTGACGCTCGGCTTGGTGTTCTTGATGGCATTGGTTGCCGTCCCCGGTTTTTCCAACCGCATAGCCACTGCTCAAACCGATGAACGCATCCCGATTCGGCTGCAACTGCAATGGGTCGCTCAGTCGCAGTTCGCCGGCTACTACGCCGCTCAGGCCAAAGGCTTTTACGCGGACGAAGGCTTGGACGTGACCATCCTGGAAGGTGCGGTGGACATCATCCCGCAGCAAGTCGTTGCCTCCGGCGCCGCAGAATTTGGCATCGCCTGGGTGCCCAAGGTGCTCGCTTCTCGTGAACAGGGCGTGGATTTGGTCAACATCGCCCAAATTTTCCAACGGAGCGGCACGCTCCAAGTGGCGTTGGCAGATTCCGGCATCGAAACCATTGACGACTTGCGCGGCAAGCGTGTCGGCACATGGGGTTTTGGGCAAGAACACGAACTTTTCGCTGCGCTGCGCATGGCTGACATCGATCCGGACAATCCCGACGACGTGACCATTGTGCAACAGCCCTTTGATATGTCGCTGTTGATCAACGGCGAAGTGGACGCTGCCCAGGCCATGATCTACAACGAGTACGCGATGGTCTTGGAACACGTCGATCCGGAAACCGGCGAGCTGATGTACACCGAAGACGACCTGAACGTGATTGACTTCAATACGGTGGGCACCGCCATGCTGCAAGATCATGTGTTCGTGGACGCCGACTGGCTCGCCCAAGAAGGCAACGAAGCTATCGCCGTGAAGTTTTTGCGCGCTTCGTTTCGCGGATGGGTCTATTGCCGCGAAAACTTCGACGAGTGCGTGGACATCGTGTTGGAAAACGGCACGGTGTTGGGGCAAGGCCACATGCGTTGGATGCTGAACGAGGTCAATCAACTGGTCTGGCCCGCACCTCAGGGCATCGGCGTCATGGACGAAGCCTTGTGGGAACAAACCGCACGGGTTGCCCTGGAAGGCGGCATCATCAGCACCCCGCCAGATGCAGGCGCTTATCGTACCGACCTGGCCCAAGCTGCCTTCGAAAGTTTGCAGGCGGATTTCCCCGAAATGGACCTCACAGGGGAAACCTTCGAGCCTATCGAAGTACAAATCACTCCCGGGGGTGAATAAAAACGCAAATTGCCGAGGTCACTCAGTTTTTTGAGTGACCTTTTTTTCTGTTTCCCGTGAGCTGTAACGGCACCCAATGGAGAGTTGCTTAAACAGTGAGCCAGCAAACTATTGTTATGAACGCTCAATCCGCCATACGTCCTACACCACTCGCCGACAGCAAAGGATCGCGCATCGTTTCTGTGGGCGTGCTGGTGCTTTTGTTGCTGATACCGACCGTGACAGCGGCAGTGCTCTTGGCGGCGCTCGCCATGAACGCGCCCGAAGCCCCTTTGATCGCCCATTCCACCATCGGGCAAGCGGTGCAGTGGCACGCTGAGCAAACCGGCGCCCTTGCCACGCTGCCAAAAGCGTTTGTGCGTCTCCGTGCGGGATGGGCGGCATGGAACGTTGCGTTGCTGGTTGCTTGTGCACTGAGCGGGGTGGGGTTATGGCGCCGCGCTGCTTGGGGAACGGGAAGCGCGGCTGTGGCGCTGCTCGGCTTTCATGGCCTGCTGTTCAACATCCCTGCGCTCGAACAGGCGCGCTTGTTGGACTATGTGCTTATCGGCATGGTCGCGTTGAGCTTGGCGGTGTTGAGCGGCAACCGCAGCCGCAGCCGTTTGGCGATCTTTCTGGCCGTGTTGTCGCTGGTTTTTGGCGCATGGGAAGGCTTCAAGGCATTGGCCCGCAGCCTGGACTATCGCGTCGGCGTGCCGCTCACGGCATGGTCATACACCCCTTACCCCGATCTTCCAACGGCGCTGACCGCTTTGCAACAAGGCGAAGTGGACGCATTGATTGTGCAGCGAAAGTCCGTGCGCGACCTGATGCCGGCCTATGCCGTGCGAAAAGCTGCCCCCGCACAAGCCGCACCAAGCGCCCCTTACGCCGACTTATGTTACTTGGATGGGCTGCCGACGGCGGAACGGCATTGGGGGTTCGGCGTGGAGCCGGAACTGCTGGGGCGTTTTGCCGTCGTGGTGCGTGCCGAAAGCGCGTCGCGCTGGCGGTCGGTTGGTGATCTGCAAGGCCACAAACTCGGCGCGCTTTCCGGCGGCAAAGCCGTTGCCAAGTTCCTAGAGCTGCCCCGTGTGGCCGTGCTGTTGAATTTGCACATCGCCAACAACGTGAATCTGCCACCGCTGCAAAGCATCGCCGCCGCCATGTTCCAACCGGCTCGCCGTAACGGGGATCAGCTCCTGGCCGAAATTCTCCTACGCGCTGCTTTTCACACCGGACAAGAAGCCGCCGTCGGCTTCGGCATCGGCAGCGTGTTGGGCTTTGTGCTCGGGGCGTTGTTGGCCCACTCCACACGCTTACGGCGCGGCATATTGCCCTATCTGGTCGCGTCGCAGGCCGTGCCGATTTTGGCGTTGGCGCCGATGGTGGTGATCTGGCTGGGGCCGAGTTTATTTGCGGTGGCCTCCATTGCCGCCTATCTGACGTTTTTTCCGGTGGCCGTCAACACGCTGCGGGGCATGTTGTCGCCCGACCCGATGAGCTTGGAGCTGGTGCGCACCTACGCTGCCAGCCCGCGCGCGGTGATGTGGAAAGTGCGCGTGCCGGCGTCCGTGCCCTATCTCTTCACGGCGCTGAAGGTCGCAGCCACCGGCAGCGTGGTGGGCGCGATCATTGGGGAATTGCCTTCCAGCATCTCCGGCGGCTTGGGGCGTGTGATCCTTGATCTCAGCTCGAACTATAACGCGGTCACCACGCCTAAGCTCTGGGCCGCCATCTTGACGGCGGCGGGGGTTGGGCTGGTCTTTTTCACCACCGTGAGCGCCGCCGAAAGCGCCGTAACCCGCTGGAAGCACAGAACACGCCGCCCGCGCCGTTTGGAGGGAGAGTAACCTATGAGCATAGCCAGTCCGACATTTTCGCAGCACCATACCTCTACCCAAGCCATTATTTCGGTACGAGGCGTGCACAAGGAATACGACCGGGGCAGTGACGAGCACGTCATCGCCCTGGACAATGTATCGCTGGAAATCCGCGCCGGTGAGCTGGTGTCGTTGGTCGGGCCTTCGGGGTGCGGCAAATCCACATTGTTGCGGCTCATCGCGGACTTGATCGCGCCGACCGCCGGAGCAATCACCATCAATGGGCAAACCCCACGCCAAGCACGCTTGGCCCGTGCGTATGGTATGGTCTTCCAAGCGCCGACCCTTTATGAGTGGCGCACCATCGGCAAAAATATCCAGCTCCCGCTGGAGATCATGGGCTACTCTCGCCGCGAGCGCGAACAACGCACCCGCGAGGTGTTGGCGTTGGTGGAACTGGAAGCCTTTGCCAACCACTGGCCGCGCCAGCTTTCCGGCGGGATGCAACAACGCGCTTCCATCGCGCGCGCGCTGTCCTTCCGCCCGCGTATCTTGTTGATGGACGAGCCGTTTGGCGCGCTGGACGAGTTCACCCGTGAGCGGATGAACATGGAATTGCTACGCATCAAGCGCCAAGAGAACCTGACGGTGATCTTTGTCACGCACAGCATCGAGGAAGCGGTCTTCCTTTCCGACCGTGTCGCCGTGATGTCGGCGCGCCCGGGACGCATTTTGGAAATCGTCCCGATTACTTTTCCCGCAGAAGCAACGCCCGACGGTCTCCGCACGGCAGAAACGCGCGACACGCCGCATTTCTATCAACACGTTGCCCTCATCCGACAATTGTTTCGCAACGCCTAAAGGAGGCCGCCTGTGGATGGTTTCAGCACGACACTTCCCTCCAAGTCCTTTTCCTGGCAGCGTGCGCGGGCGCGTTTGACGCACAGCGTGCCAACGTTGCTCATTGCATTGGCCGTCTTGGTGACGTGGGAGGTCGGCATCCGCGTGTTGGGGGTTGAACAGTTCATCTTGCCACGCCCTTCGGCTATCGGGCGGGCGTTGTTCGACGAAATGCAACGCAGCGTGTTAGCGGGTGAAAATTCTCTGCTTTTCGCGGCGGCCCAAACGACCACCCGTGCCGCCTTGAGCGGTTTTGTGATCGGGTCGGGAGCGGCTTTTGTCTCAGCGCTGTTGGTGGCGCGTTGGACATTGGCAAACGAGGCGTTGATGCCCTTTGCCATTGCTGCCAACTCTGTGCCCATCATCGCCTTTGCCCCTATCATGAACAACTGGTTCGGGCTGACCAATCTGGCTTCAAAAGCGGCGATTGTGGCGGTGGTGGTGTATTTCCCCGTGATGATTAACACCATGCGCGGGTTGACGGAGATTGAGCCACTTCATCACGATTTGTTGCACGCTTACGCCGCCAAGCCCTGGCAAACCCTGGTGAAGTTGCGCATTCCCAATGCGCTTCCTTACACGTTTGGGGCGCTGCGTGTTGCCAGCACCTTGAGCGTCATCAGCGCGGTGGTGGGGGAATATTTCGGCGGCTCGCGGGATACGCTTGGTGTGTACATCACACAGGCCGCCGCCGGCTTTGACTTTGTCAAAGTGTGGGAAGCTATCTTGGTGGCATCGTTGATCGGTCTGAGCTTCTTTGGAGCCATCCATCTCGCAGAGCAATGGGTCATCCCCTGGCACAAGCGCGGCTGAGGCTGATGGGACGGCTGCGGTCGTGCGCAGCGCTGGCGACCAGGTGGCGATCTCCGATAGCGCAGAACATCGCTGCCCTCATCCCCAACCCAATTTCCCGCTTTGAGTGCTCTTCGGCGGCCTGTTGTAGGTTAAAAAGCGTTAAAGCCCCCTTGCCTGGCTGTTAAACGGTGAACGGTTCTCGTTTTACCTTCATCGGCTACTATCCCCGTTGTGTGGACTTGCCAACCTTGTACCGCAACATATTCTGATTTGTCATTGCACCGGAGAGCACTCTATGCTGTACGCACACAACCGTTTAGGGCTTCAATGGCTGACCTTCGTGCTTGTTGCTGCCTTTTTGTTGCCGGTTTCGGTGGCCTTGGGGCAAGACGGCCCCGAACCGATCACGTTGCCGGAAGTTGACCCCCTCAGTGTGACGGGCGATATTGCCATTGCGGGCAGCTCCACCGTGGAGCCGGTTACCGTAGCGATGGCCGCGCGCTTCCACGACGACGGTTTCATGGGCAACATCGCTGTTGCCGAAACCGGCACGTCCGCAGGCTTCGAGCGTTTTTGCAAAGAAGGCTCAACGGACCTTTCCAACGCCAGCCGCCGTATCAAGAGCCGCGAGATCGAAGATTGCGCCGCTATCGGGCGCAAGGTGTTGGAATTCCACATCGGCACGGACGCTATTGTGATCGCCGTGCCGCAAGGTTCTTATGTGGAGCAGCTCAAGCGCAGCGCGTTGGTTGCCATCTTCACCGGCCAAGTTACCACGTGGAACCAAGTCAATCCCGAGTGGCCCGCTGAAGAAATCAAGCTCTTTATCCCCGGCGTAGACAGCGGCACGTTTGACTTTTTCGGCGAGGCGGTCTTGGGCAAAAAAGGCCCCTACAAAAACCGCGAAGACCGGTTTTCGGCGCTTTTGGCCCCCAACCCCACTACCAGCGAAAACGATTACACCTTGGTAGAAGGCATCTTGGGCAGCCAGGGCGCCATCGGGTACTTCGGCTTTGCCTACTACCTGGAATATGCCGACCAGTTGCAAGCGGTGGCCGTTGCCGATGATGTGGTTTGGGACGCCGACACGGAAACCTACCGGATTGTGCCCGAAGAAGATTGGGAAGTCGCCGGCATTGACTATGTGGCGCCCAGCTCTGAAACCGCCGAAAGTGGCGCGTATATGCTCAGCCGCCCGCTGTTCATCTACAGCGCCGCGAGCGTTTTCGCCGAAAAGCCCCAGGTGGTCGCCTTCGTGCAATATTACCTGAACCACGCCGAAGAAGTGGTCGCCGAAGTCGGGTATTTCCCCATCAGCGTTGAAGCGATGAACGCAACCAAGCAAACATTCCTCGATGCGGTCGCCGAGATTCCACAGTAGATGCGACGACGACCGTCCCCTTAAACGTGGGAGCGTCCGTTTGTGGCGCTCCCACCGAATGTTTGTGAATGTTTGTGCATCGGAGCGAATGAAAACACATGAACCAAGAAGCACTCATCACCCACGCCGCACGACCCGTTTTTGCCTTTGGCCGCAGCCGTTCGCTGGCGCATACCAAGCGCCACCGCCCCGCTGAAACGGCAATCCAGGCGTTTTTGTTCTTGTGCGGGGCTATCACCATTGCCACCACGCTGACCATTGTGCTCGTTTTGGGGCGCGAATCGTTGCATCTGGTCACCAGCCACTATATCGACGCCAGCGGCCAGGTGCACACCGTGCGCGTGTGGGACTTCATCAATTCGCTGGAATGGCAGCCGCACCGTTACAAGGTGGGCATCGCGCCGCTGGTTTCTGCCACGCTGGTCAGCTCCGCCGTGGCGATGATGGTGGCGTTGCCGTTGGGGTTGGGCGCGGCCATCTACCTCAGCGAATATGCCGGCGCCAAAACGCGCCAGACGCTCAAGCCGATCTTGGAAGTATTGGCGGGTGTGCCGACGGTGGTTTACGGCTTTTTTGCGTTGCAATTTGTCACGCCGCTGTTGCAAAGCGTGCTGGGACAAGAAACGGTGGAAATTTTCAACGTGGCTTCGGCGGGGCTGGTGATGGGCATCATGATCTTGCCGCTGGTCGCTTCGATGAGTGAAGACGCGCTGAGCGCTGTTCCGCGTTCGTTGCGTTCGGCGTCGCA
>CAZZNC010000099.1:0-7824 GCA_964655405.1 uncultured Anaerolineaceae bacterium
ACGGGCGCACGATGGTCATTGCGCGGATGACCGTTTTCCGTGACGGCGAGATCGTGGAACATATACGCCCGCGCCGCGATATTTTCATGCGCCGCGATCCGGCCACCGGCCAGGTGGAGCCTGCCGAAAATATGAGCATCCCGGGCACGTATAGCGCGCTGGACGGGGACTTTTACGCCATCATCACGAATTGGCAGGGCAACAGCGTGACTTTTCGTGCGTACTGGAACCCGCTCATCAATTTCGTGTGGATCGGTGGTCTCGTGCTGATCCTGGGCACGTTGATCGCGTTGTGGCCGCTGCGCCGTGCGCAACGGGCCACGCGGCGTGTACGCGCGCCAGCAAGCGCGGGCAGTTTCAGCGCAGGAGGAGGTTAGCGTCATGCGTAAGCATCCAATGAGCTGGTGGGCGTTGGTGTGGATTGGGCTGGCGGCGTTGGGCGTAGTGTGGCTTTTGGCAAGCAATGCCCCCGTGCTGGCCCAGGGCGGCGGCGAATTTGAGTTGCCCGCCGGCGTGACATGGGACGAAGTCAACGCCGTTGCCAGCAAGATGTATTGCGACGTTTGCGAAGGCACGCCGCTGGACGAGTGCGAGAGCATCGCGTGCCGCCAGTGGCGTGAGGAGATCGCGCGGCAACTGGCCGAAGGGCGCAGCGAAGAAGAGATCATTGACTATTTCGTGGAACGTTACGGCGCGGACGTGGCCGCTTTGCCGCGTGACAAAAGCGATCTTTTCCTGGTCTTTGCCGTGCCGACGGTGCTGGCGTTGATCTTCGCCGTGATCGGTGGGCGGCAGGTGTGGAAGATGCGCCAACGTGGACAGCACGCCAGCCAGCCGGTGCGCCGTTCGGCCAATTTGAGCGCCGCGCGCCCTATGCCGGATGGACTAGACCCTGCGCTTTTGGCGCGGCTGGCGCGTGAATTGGAAGGGGACGAGGAATGAGCGACCAAAACACCCGACCCGACGCCGATCTTGAGGCCGAGTTGCCCGAATGGTTGCAGGAAGTCACCGAGGACGCGGAGCTTCTTGCCGCTGCTGAAGGGCATGTGCAACAGCGCGTTTCCACCCTCACCATAGTGATGATGTTGAGCGTGCTGGTGGTGCTTGCCTCGCTGGGCTACGCGATGATCAAACGCGAACATCAGCGCGACACGCCGGAATCCGGCCCCGCGCCGGATTTCGAAGTGACCATGTTCGACTACGCGCCAATGGTCATGCGCAGCGAAACGGTCAGCTTGGAAAGTTTGCGCGGCAAAGCCATCGTGATCAATTTCTGGGCCAGCTACTGCGTGCCTTGCCAACAAGAAGCGCCGATGTTGGAGCGTATATGGCGTGAGTATAAGGAGCAGGGTGTGGTTTTCCTGGGCATCAACACCGAAGACCCGCTCAAAGAGACGCTCGACTATCTGGCGCGCTACGGCATCACGTACCCCAACGCACCGGACAAAGGCGCGCGAATGGAACACGCCTACCGCATCACGGGCATCCCCGAAACGTTCGTGATCGACACGCACGGGCAAATCGTGCAGCACTACCTTTCAGCGCCGAACGAACGGGACTTCCGTGCGGCTATCGAGCGCGCGCTTTCTGAATGAGCACAAGGTAATCGATGAGGACCAAGAGCTTATGACCTCTTCTCTCAAGCGCACCTCGCAATCTCAAAACGACGCCCTGGCTTTCGGGGCGGTCGTGTTGATCGTGGGCGTGGTGGTGGTAGTTTACGGCGCGTCGTTCGTTGAAATGGTGCAAGGCATTGCGACGTTTTCTTCGGCGGGGTTGATTGTGGTGATGATGTCAACGATGGGGCTGGCGCTGGCCGTGATTTTGCCGCTTTTGCTGGGCGAAGACGAGCCCCCCACCCCCCAAACCGAATCCCCCCTGGCACGGCTTGGCACGCCACGCCAAAACCGCGCCTTGGAAATTTTATACGCGGAAAAAGGTCGCTTGCTTCGTGCGATCCGTGACTTGGATTTCGACTACGATCTGGGCAAGCTGGCCGACGACGCTTACGCCGAACAGCGCGTTTTGCTGATTCGGCAAGCGGCGGCAGTGATCGCCAAGATCGAAGCGCTGGAAAGCGAGATCGTCGCGCAGCAGGAACGCATCGAAGCCGCTTTGGCGGCCTTTCGTCAAACGCAGCGCGGCCAAGCGTAACACGATAGCAACGAGCAGCGAAGTTAGGAATTGTAGAACAACCATGAATCGAGCGTTGAAACTGAGAATGGTGTTTGTGGGGCTGTTGGTAAGCACGTTGGCATTGGGCGCGTGCGGCCTCAATTTTTCCGGCGAGCCGAAGATCGTGCGCGAAAACGAAATTCAGACGCAACCGACCAACGTGCCTGCGCCGACAGCCGCCCCTACGAAAGCGAACGCCGAAACGAGCGGCACGGATTCTGCCGACACGAGCACGGAGGACGTGGCCGATGCGCAGGCGGCTGTGGAGGGCGACTATGATCGCGGGTTCGACCTTTTTGTGCAGCACTGCGCAGTGTGTCACGGAGCACAGGACAGCACAGGCCCCAGCTTGGGCACGTTGACCCGCAACGCGGCGGCGCGCGTGAAGGACTTGTCCGCTGAAGCGTACCTCGCGCAATCCATCACCGACCCTGTGGCCTATGTGGTGGAAGGCTACGCGCCGGTGATGCCGACCGACTTTGCCGCGAAGCTCAGCGAGCAAAACATCCGCGATCTGGTCGTTTTCGTGCACGACTTTGACGCGGCGGCTATGGGCATGACCAACGAAGAGGACGGCAGCACGGCAGAGTCCACACCGGCCAACCCCCATGCCACGCCGGTCAACCCGCACGCTACCGCTGCGGCAGTGGAAGAGACCGGCACAACGACCGTGCGCGGCACGGTGAAGCTAGGCACGGCGGACGGCGATCCTTTGCCGCCGGAACTGCCCGTGCACCTTTACAAGATAGACCCGCACGGCAATGTTTCCATCGAGCAGGAAACGACCACCACCGCAGAGAACACCTTCGAATTTACCGACGTGCCGCGCGCAGCGGGCATGGCCTATTTCATCCAGGTGGACTACCAGGACGTGGCCCAGGGCACATGGATTCCAAATATCGAAGGCACGGAAGACGAACTCAGCGCCAACGTGACGCTTTACGAACGCACGACCGACCCCGACACGGTCGCCATCACCTGGGCGCAAATGTTGGTCAATTACGCGCCGATCGAGGATTTTGGCGTGGAAGTGTGGCTGGACTTGGAAATCACCAACACCGGCGACCGCATCGTGACCACCGACAAAGTTTCCGAGAACAACGAATGGTACATTTCCACAGAAATCGCTTTGCCGCCCGCCGCCTTCGGCATCCAACCGATGCAAGCAGAAGGCAACAGCCGCTATGAAGTGCTGATGGAAGACACCGTGCCCATCGTGCGCGATACATGGCCGTTGCGTCCTGGGCAGGTGCACACGATCACGGTGGCCTACTATTTACCGTATGAAAATGGGGCGGTTTTCGACCACGTTTTCAACTATCCGGTGGTGGACGGCGTGGTGCTCTTGCCCAACGATACCGTGGAATTCAACAGCGATCAATTTGACGCCGAAGGCACATGGAGTGGGCACATTTCGCATGGCGGCGTGCGCGTGACAGCGCTAAAAGATGGCGAAGAAGTCGATCCGGCAAACGATTACACGCTGGTCAAAGCGCATACGTTGCTGCAAACCGTGCCCGCCGGTGAAGCGTTGAGCTTTGAGCTGGCAGGACGCCCGACCCACACCATCGATCTGATGCCACCTGCGCGCCCCAACACAAGCACGAAAGACCGCACCAACTGGCTGTCGTTGGCGTTAGGTGCGGCAGGGGGCGGGCTGGTGGTGTTGGCGCTGGCGGTTTGGTGGCGGCAAAGGCGCGCGGATGTGCCCATGCTCGCTGCCGAAGGTGCGGACGCGACGACGACGCCTCACCCCGAAGGGGCATCGTCCCCCTCGTTCGAATGGCAGATGCCACCCAAGTCCGCAGGCAAAGAGGAACTGTTGGCCGCCCTGGATGCGTTGGAGCAAGCCTACGCGGAGGGCGAGATAGAAAGCGCAGAGTACCAAGAGTATCGGGCCGTGCTGACCGAACGGCTGTTGCCGTATCTGAACGACGAGGACTGACGTGCCGGTGAGTGGAACCGTGACAACACCGACACCGGCTCTGAACGCCAAACCGGTCTCCGCACCCGTGATCGAGGTGCGGGGACTGGTGAAAACCTTCGGACTGTATCCGGTGCTGCGCGGGCTGGATTTGGACGTGGCGCACGGCGAGTTCGTGACCTTGCTGGGGCCTAACGGCAGCGGCAAAACAACCTTGCTGCGCATCCTTTCCGGCCTGGCATGTCCGACGGCTGGCGTGGTGCGCGTGGGCGGTTGGGAGCTGCCCGCCGAAGCGACCTTTGTGCGCGCGCGGCTGGGCGTGGTGAGCCACCTTCCGCTGCTTTACGACACGCTCACCGCCGAGGAAAATTTGCTCTTCTTCGCACGGCTCTACAACTTGCCGAAGGAAACACGCCACGAGCGCGTGGCCGCCATATTGGAGCGCGTGGGGCTGCATCACCGCGCGCACGACGTGGTGCAAACTTTCAGCCGAGGAATGCAGCAGCGGCTGGCGATTGCGCGCGCCATTGTACACGATCCGGCAGTGCTGTTGCTGGACGAACCCTATACGGGGCTGGACCAAGACGCGGGGGCGCTGCTGGACCACTTGCTGCGTGAAGTGGCCGTGACCGGACGCACCGTGCTTATGACCACGCACAATTTGCAGCGGGGGCACGCACTGGCCGACCGCATAGCGATTCTCAGTCGGGGCAAGATCGCGCACAGCGTGCGCACCGACGCGCTCGCTGCTGCCGACTTGCCCACGTTGTATGCCGAGGTGACAGGAGCCGCAACAACCCGATGAGCGCCGAACCGAAAGCCGAATCCGGCGCCGTGCCGCAAACACAGCGCCCTACCCGCCGCCCCGTCACGCCCTATCTGCGCGTGGTGAGCGCGATTGCGTGGAAGGACTTACGCGCGGAGATACGCAGCCGTGAGATGATCAGCTCGATGGTGCTTTTCACGCTGATGACCGTGCTCATCTTCAGCTTGGCGCTGGAGCTGGACAAAGAAGCGCGTCAGACGACCGTGGCCGGCGTGCTGTGGGTGACGGTGATCTTTGCGGGCATCTTGGGCTTGGGGCGCAGCCTGGCTTCGGAAAAGGATCGCGGCAGCCTGGACGCGCTGCTGTTGGCCCCAATAGACCGCAGCGCGCTTTTTTTCGGCAAGATGTTGGGCAATTTGCTTTTCGTGTTGGTGGTGGCGCTGGTGTTGGTCGGGCTGCTGACCGTGCTTTTCAACGTTTCGCTGTTCGTGCCGCGTTTGTTGCTGGTGATCGGGCTGGGGACGTTGGGCTTTACGACGGTGGGCACGCTGCTTTCCAGCATGAGCGTGCACGCGCGGGCGCGCGAGGCGATGTTGCCTATTTTGCTGCTGCCGGTGGTGCTGCCGGTGTTGATCAGCGCGGTACGGGCCAGCACAGCGATTTTGGAAGACATGCCGCGTGCCGACTGGTTGCCCTGGATACAGTTATTGGCGCTGGCGGACGTGATTTTCTTGGTCGGCGCGTATGTGCTTTTCGATTACGTGGTGGAAGAATGAGCGTGTGCACAGGGCGGCGCGCGCAAGGTGAGGCATAATTTCTCGGAGAGGGCATGATGAGCTATTCGGCACAACGTACACGCATCCTCAAAGGGCTGACCGCGTTGGCGGCGCTGCTTTTTGTGGTGGCAGTCTATATGGATTTGTTCTGGGTCGGGCCAGAAAAGACCCAGGGCGCAGCGCAGCGCGTCTTTTACGTGCATTTGGGCGCGTTCTTGGGGGCGTTCATCGCCTTTAGCGCGGTAGTGGTGGCCGGCATCTTGTATCTGCGCACCCGCAACCCCAAATGGGATACCTTCGGGCTGGCGAATGTGGAGATCGGGTTGGGCTTTTCGGCGATCACCGTGCTTACCGGCATGACCTGGGCGCGCCCGATTTGGAACACCTGGTGGACGTGGGATCCGCGTTTGACGAGCGTGGCGATCATGTGGCTGGCGTATGCGGCTTACGTGATGTTGCGCGCGGGCATCGAAGACCCCGAGCGGCGGCGACGTTTTGCGGCGGTGTATGGCATCGTGGCTTTTGCCAGCGTGATCTTTACCATTATCATCGTGCGCGTGCGACCGGATACGATCCATCCGGTGGTGGCCGGCCCCACACAAGCCGACCCGACTGGAGGTTTTGATGTGGCGGGCGACATGAAGACGACTTTGTTCTTCAATATGTTCACCTTTGCGGTGATCACGGTGGTTTTGGTATGGCACCGCATCCGCTTGGAAAACCTGACACAATGGATCGAGCGGCGCAAGATGGAAATTTTGGCGGAGCTGTAGGGGCGAGGCAGAGGTAGGACAATGGACGAGATTTTCGGCAAATATGCGGACTATATGGCGCTGGGCTACAGCGCGATGGCGTTGGTGTTGGGCGGCATGGCCGCGTGGATTTATCTGCGTTATCGGCAGGCACAACACAAGTTGGCGTACTTGGAGCAGATGGCGCGGGATCTGCGCGAGGAACGCTGAACGTCCCTGAGCGCCACATCAGAAAAACAAAGCGCCGGAGCGGTTCTGCTCCGGCGCTTGCGTTGTGTGGAGGTGGGGGGAATCGAACCCCCGTCCGCGAAATTCGACCGTAGACATCTACAAGCTTAGTCGGTTCGTTGATCTCGCGGGCGGTCACCCGAACCGACCAGGGTTTACCGTCCGCCAGCCGATGTCATCTTAGCTGCTGCTTATCGGCGGTCACAGCAGTGCACCCTGTCTTTTGTGTCGCCGGCTTGCCGCCCGAACAGGGACGGTCGGGGCCGACGGACTACCGAATCTGGGTAGTCAGTTCACGCAGGCCGGTCTTAGGCGGCCATTGCGAACTGTGGAGTGCTCTGGTTGGCACCTATTGGTTGTGCTCTGGTTTTACGAGGATAGAGCACCTCGGCTTGCAGTCTAGGGCCAGCCTCCCACGTCGAAGCCTGTCACCCCCAGATGCACGCTTATTATACCACAGAGCGGGCCGCGTATACGGTAAATGTTGCATAAGAGCCGAACTCGATGGCCGCACAACGCAGCGGCACGCCTGGGCACTCTGCACAAGTTCGCCGGGACGCATCGGATAGTTGCTATAATAGAGGGCACGATCAGAACGGTGTAGACGTAGACGACGGCGGAGACGGCAAAAACGCTTATGACCACACTTTCCACAGACGACCCGCAAGCCTTGCTGCGGGATTTGCGAGCGCAAGATGTGCGCTCGATTGATTTGCAATTTACAGATGTGGCAGGCATTGTCAAAACGGTGACCATAGACGCCGAAAGACTGCCCGCCGCGTTGGAAAACGGCGTTTGGTTCGACGGTTCGGCGGTGGAAGGCTTTGCGCGTGTGGCCGAAGCCGATATGTACTTGCGCCCCGATCTTTCGACGGCGGCCATTGTGCCCTGGGAACAGCCCCGCGCCGACGTAGGGCGCACCGCGCGCATTTTGTGCGATGTCTACACGCCCAGCGGTGAGCCTTTCGCCGGAGACCCGCGCGGCGCGTTGCGGCGTGCGGTGGCACGTGCCGAGGCGTTGGGTGTGGCCTACTTGGTGGCGCCGGAGCTGGAATTTTACCTTTTCCGCGAACCGCCCCGCGCCGCCCGCCCCACGCCCGACGACCAGGCCAGCTACTTTGACGCGGCAGACGGCGCGGCGCGCGTGATCCGCAAGCGGGTAGGCGATGCGCTGCACAGTATGGGCGTTGCCATCGAAGCCAG
>CAZZNC010000100.1:0-7787 GCA_964655405.1 uncultured Anaerolineaceae bacterium
CGTGAGGGGTCTTTGCTCATTCGCTCAGCCGGTTCTTGTGCGGGAGAAGAAGGCTGCCCCTGTACCGGGCGGCGCACTTGATCCAGCGTAGATTGAGGAATGTTCGGACGACGTCTTTTCTTAGCCACGATATGCGTGCTCCTTTGCTGTATAAACGCGACCTCACGACGCACTGCCTGCCTGTAAACGTGCCACCACGACCATACGCTGCGTGTCCACACGATACGGGTGGCACGTAATCAGCGTGACGGTAGGTTCGTTGCCAGGGTCAAGCACCCACACGTCGGAAGGTTTGACGATAAATTTATCGTACACGACGTAAGAATACCAACGATTATCTTTTGCCTGGATGCGAATTTCGTCCCCGGGCGCCAGATATTGAATATCGCGGAAAATTTCCCCGTAAATATCATTGTGCGCCACCAAGACCATATTCCGTGGTTCGCCCGGGTTGGCGCTGCCCGCATAATGCCCCACGCCTTTGAGCAACTGTTCCCAGTCGTCCCCTTCGTAGATCGAAGCGTCCACCTGCACGCGCGCCGTTTTAATCACGATGCGCACCGGACTACTCGGCTGCGGTATGGAGCGCTCAGCACGCGGGGCGGTCAGTTGGGCCAACGCAACAGGGCGCAAACTTTCGGGCACTTCGTCCAGGTTGAAGGCGTATTCCCCGCCGGTCGCATCCGGAGAATAGTGCCCGCCCGGCAGCACGTAATCCGACAACCGAATGCTGAGATCGGGGCGTGGCGTGGAAGTCACACGCAGCGCGTCGGCCTCTCGCTGGATGTCGGCGGACTTTTGTTGTAGCGCCTCGATCTTGCTGTTTTCCGCCATGATCAAATAGCTGCCCAGCAGCAGCACCGCAACGATGCCAGACACGCCAAGCACTTCCACCACCAACAACACGCGGTCAAAAAAACGGCGGCGTGCTGGATGAGGCAGCGTGCTCCCACGTGAACGCGCGACAGCGCGCGCTGTCGCCGCCGGCTCGTCTTCAAAGCGTGGCACGTCGTCGGTCACGTCATAAGTGGAAAGCCGCTCGGGTGTGTTGAGCCGCTCGGCGGCCTGGTGTTGCTGAGGGGGTTCGGGGAGTGTCTCAGCATCCAACGTGGCCGAAGTCGTGACGCGGCGGCCTTGCTGCTCCAATCGCCGCAGACGCTCTTGGCGCAAAGCGCGTTTGCGGATCGCTAGGATACGCTCCAATTCCGCGAGGGAAAGTTCATCTACTGGTCGTTTGTCGCGCATACCTTGCCGTTTCCAGCCGTCACGTGTCGTCTTCAATCGCGCTGCGAGTATAGCACAGATCGGTATTCGTAGGGGAGAGGCAGATAGCGCGTGGGCATATAGCGCCGCGCGCCAGCACCACGTACAATAAGCCTTGTCTACCCATTGCAAGGGCGGACTTTGGAAAGGAAACGCACATGTCCCGCTCACGATTCGTGTATGTGCTCAAACGCCTGGCGTTGCTCGAAGCGATCATCCTCGCCGTCGTCGGTCTCTTTTGTCTGCTGGCGGGTTGGCACGCCGCCGACGAGATCGGCATGGCGCTGCTGGTCGTGGGGGTGTTGGTGTTCGGCTTCGGCCCGATGACGCTCATGGGAGGATGGGGCAACACGCGCTCTTGGGGGTATCAGTACATCCAAACCATGCGCGAGGAAAACATTGCCCAGCGTTCCAGCGAGCACCGTGCCGAAATGAGCAGCAACATGGGGTTGGTGTGGCCCTCAATGCTCTTGGGCAGCATCACCATCGGGCTTTCGTTGTTAGTGCAACTCTTCAATTAGGGGGGGCGCTTGTGACTTCCGATGCAGAATTTCCGCCCCGTGTGACGCTATGCGTCGGTGCGGTGGTGCGGGGCGCGGAAGGTGTGCTTTTTGTGCGCCAAACCTACGGCGAAAACCTCGCCGGCGTATGGACGCTCCCTTGGGGTTTCGTACAAGGGCGGCTCGACGACGGCTCGCCCGACCCGCCGCACTTGGCCGCGCTGCGCGAAACGTTGGAAGAAGGGGGTATCCGCGCGGAAATTGAGGGGCTGTTGGGCATCCAGCAACACACTGCGCCGGATGGATCGCCGCGCGTGTATTTTCTCTTCCTGTGCCGACCGCTGGCCGGTGACCCCACACCCGACGGCCAGGAAACCGACGCCGCACGTTACTTCACGCTGGCCGAACTGGAAGCGTCCTCCGACCCCGTGGATCCATTTTGCCTATGGTTGGCGCGGCGTGTGCTGCGTGGAGAACATCATCTCATCCCACCGTGCCCCACCACCCCTTACGCCTCACATTTGGCCTTTCTCTAAACATGCTCCGCCGCGCATTTTCCGCCGTGTGCGCCGCTGTACTATAATCTTCACACCAAAAGTTTTTGTACCCCTAATTTTTTCATCGTGGAGCAAAGAGACAATGCCATCCGACACATTTACCCTCCCTTTTGAACTCAGCGATGAGCACCGTATGCTGCGCGAGGCCGTGCGTGAGTTCGCCCAACGTGAAATCGTGCCCATAGCAGCGCAATTCGACGAAAGCGGCGAATTTCCGCTGGAAACGATCCGCAAGATGGGCGCAATGGGCCTGATGGGCATCGAAATCCCCGAAGCATACGGCGGCGCAGGTATGGACACGGTCGCCTATGTGCTGGCGATGATCGAGATCGCCAAGGCAGACGCTTCGCACAGTACCGTGATGAGCGTCAACAGCAGCCTGGTGACCTGGGGACTCTACAAATTCGGCACGGAAGAACAAAAGCAAAAATACCTATCCCCGATTGTGCACGGGAAAAAGATCGGCGCGTACTCGCTCACCGAGCCACAAAGCGGCAGCGACGCGGCAGCAATGCGCAGCCGTGCCGTGCTCAACGACGCAGGCACGCACTACATCATCAATGGGCGCAAAAGCTGGGTCACTGGCGGGCCGATTGCCGATATTGTGCTCCTTTTCACCATGACCGAACCGGAAAAGGGACATCACGGCATTACGGCTTTCATCATCGATCCAGAGCGCCCGGGCTTCATTCGCGGCAAAAAAGAACCCAAACTCGGCATCCGTGCCAGCGCCACCAGCGAACTAGTTTTCGACCATTATGAGTGTCCGATAGAAAACATCCTTGGCGAGCCAGGGCAGGGCTTCAAGATCGCCATGACGCTGCTCGACGCCGGACGCATCGGCATTGCCGCGCAGTCAGTGGGCATCGCGGAAGCCGCCTACGAGGCCGCCGTGGCTTACGCCCGCGAGCGTGAAGCCTTCGGCCACAAGATCGGCCAATTCCAAATGATCCAGCAAAAGATCGCGGACATGAAAACACGCCTGGAAGCGGCCCGCTTGCTGGTTTTCAATGCAGCCATCGCCAAGATGCGCAGCCTCCAGACCGGCGAGCGATACACCACCCAGGCAAGCATGGCAAAGCTCTTTGCCAGCGAAACGGCCATGTTCATCGCCCACCAAACCGTACAAATTCACGGTGGGATAGGGTATAGTAAGGAGCTGCCCGTAGAGCGCTATTTCCGCGATGCCAAGATCACCGAAATTTACGAGGGCACAAGCGAAATTCAGCGCATGGTGATCGCACGGCGCGAGCTAGGGTTGCGCTGAGCAACGCCCGACAGGTTAGCCGACGCTTTTGTCGGCCTATGAGCCTTCCCGCCCGCTGGCGGGGAACGAGTAGCGGAGGTTTTTTACATGCGTGATGAAGAAGACCGGCGTCCCGACGCCGAGGGGGATGCTGCCCCTGACGAGACGACGGGGTCGTCCCGAGATTCGCTTGCCGAAGCGCTGCGCGATCTGCCGCGTATGCGTCCCATCGGGGACGGCAAGGCCGGTGAGTCCACGTTCCGACCGCCCCCGCCCACCATCAGCCGCATCAGTGGCATGATGCAAGGTTGCGGAGGGCTGTTGCTCATCGTCATGTCCGGCATCATGCTGATAGCAGCGATGGGCTACGGCTTTTATCTGTGGGGCCCAGGGTTGTTGTTTGCCAGCAGTCTCGTGCTCATCGCCGGCACGCTGGGCGTTTGGCGCGGGCAGCGTATCCCCGTCATTGCCTCCATCCTGGCCCTAGTCGGCGCGGGAGCCGTGGGCTACTTTTGGCAGTCGTTTGTCGTGGTGGCCGGCAGGCTCGTGCCGCTGGGTGGAATCGGGATGTTCTTGGGGCCAGCCGCAGGACTGATCGCGTTGCTTCTTGCAGCAGCGCTGGCGACCAATCTCATCAGCCTGTTTTACTGGAAGCGCCTTTTCCCCTCCACCGCGCGCGGCTTGACGCTTTGGGTCGGCGGGGCGGTGACGCTGGTCGTGATCGCGCTGGGGCTACACTTCAGCCAACAACAGCAGCGCGAAGCCTGGATGGATTCGCACCTGTCAGGCTGGCAAGCTGAAGCGTCCACCGACTCGTTGACGCTGGGTTCAAGCCTCAACGTGACGCTGGGTTACACCTTTACCACGATGGAGGAAGAAGACGACGACCGCTACGACGTGCGCTTGGCAGAGCTGCAAGCAGCAGTGGACGCGGGCGCGGCGGTCGTGCGCATGACCGCCAGCGGCGATCTGCTGCTGGAAGCACAAGAGCCGCGCATGTTCGGAGACAGCGACGACGAGGCAGGCCAAGCCAAAGCCCAAGCGCGCGTGGAACGCCAGCAGGAAGCCGAACAGCGTTTCATGGACGCTATGCGTCAGACCGGCGCGGAGCTTATGCTGTCCGACTACCAGTATTCACCTTACTTGCTAGTGCGCGCTTACGACGAAAAGCAACCCACCCCCTGGGATGAATTTACACAGATCCAAGAGGATCGCGTGCGTCACTATGCCGGCCTCTATCACCCCACGTACTATGAGGTGCTCAACGAGCCGAGCATGTACGAGGATTACAGCCGCGTGGAGCTGCCGGAAGACGTGGATCCGGTGGACGCCTGGGTGCAACAAGCCGAACGGCTAGCCGCTGCCGTGCGCGAAGAAAGTCCGGAAACACAAATCGGCTTCAGCGTCGCGTTGCAAGATGATCTCGACACGATAATCTACGCCCGCCTGCTGGAGTCCGACGCGATGGACTTTGTCGGTTTCCGCGTTTACCAGCCGGGAGCCTTCCAGGTTCTTGACGATCTCTTCGAGGAACACGGTTACCCGCACGATTACGGTAAAACAGCTTGGATCACCGAAACATGGTACGGGGCATGTGTGGCGCCGCAACGTAGCCAGAAACTCGATGCCAAATGGCTGGCGGCCACTGTGGCCTACGCAGCACAGGGCAACATAGATGGTGTGTTGGCAAGCGACTTGGGGTGTTTCTTGCAGAAGGGCGGCACGTTGCTCAACGACAAACCGCAACTGGACAATCGTACCGACGTGTGGCAGCGTTGGCAGAACTTGATTTCGACCTGGCAACGTCCCTAGGACACGCCATGTTCCACCAAGCGCCGCCGGCCTGTTGTCCTCATGAATGAGAGGGGCGGGTGGGTGGCGCTTCGTTCGATAACAAAAATTGCTGCGCCATTTGGTAATCGTCGAAAAGAGGGAGGATTGTGCGACCGGCCAGCCGATTGGCTTTTTCCACCATAGGCCAAAGGTTCTGCGGCATACACACTACGGCTAAACGTCCTCGGTTGGCGTGCTGGGCTACAGGGCTATTGACGTAAAGTTCCGCCATGCCTTCTTCGTAGCTTTCCGCTTCGCTCATGTCCAACAATGTATGCACAAGACCTTGAGCATTGTCCAGAATACGCATCAGCTCTTCTGTCAAAATGAGCATGTCTTGGCAGGTCACTTGCCCGTACCAACGGGAAATCAGAATATGATTGGGCCGCAGCCAACGTATTTCAATAGGCATAGTCTCTTCCGACAAAATCATAGACTCGCTGAGAGCGTCCTCCCCCATCCAAAGTATACTACAAGATAACATAACATGAGAGGAAATCGTGAGCACAGTCAACCGCATTGCCCATATTGCTATTGTGGTCGAAAAGCTCGAAGACGCGCTAAGTTTTTGGCAGGACGCGCTGGGGTTGCCCCTGGCACACACCGAACGTAACCCTGCCGAGAACGTCGCAATCGCTTTTTTGCCCCTGGGAGACAGTGAAATCGAATTGCTCCAACCCACAAATCCAGAAAGTGGCATCGGTAAGTTTTTGGCAAAACGCGGCGCAGGAATGCACCACCTGTGTTTGCAAGTGGAAGACATCCAAGCGGTCATGGAACGGTTGCGCGCCCACGGCGTGGAACTGATCAACGAAACGCCGCGCGAGCGTCCCGACGGCACGCGCTACGCTTTTGTGCACCCCAAGAGTGCCTTTGGCGTGCTGGTGGAGCTTTACGAAGCCCCCCATGCGTGATCGAGCCGCAGCAAGCCTTCCAGGGAGGTACATCGTGCGCCAAACAAGCCTTGTCCTCGTGATCGTGCTGACCTTTGTCGTGTTGGCACCGCTGCCCACGCGCGCCCAAGAAGGCAGCCCCCCGCAAGGGAGTGCGTCCGCCGTGTTGGACTTCCCGCGCGATCACCGATTGCACCAAGACGATCCGCGCATGAACGATCACTATATCGAATGGCTGTATTTCACCGGCATTTTACGCGACGAAGACGCGCGCATGTGGGGCTATCAGGTGACGTTGTGGCAAATGCGTCTGCCGCTAGCCCCCCAAGATATTTTCGTTTACGATGTGGCGCTCAGCGACGTAACGCACAGCCGCCATCTAGCCCGCCGCGCCATGCCGGACTTTTCCACGCTGGAGCCATTGGGCACAGTGGCCCAAGACGGCCCCATCTGGCGCTATGAAGCCCCCACGCTGAGCATCGTACATGACGAGGACGCCGATGTGTGGCAGCTCGACGTGCGGCCCGCGCCTTCTCTTGATGCAACGGGCGACGACGACGGCAATTTTGCGTTGCAACTCACCTTGCACAACGACAAGCTCGACTACTACACGCAAATCCCGGGCGGGCTAGGGCCAATCGGCGGTTGCGAGCACGATCTGGCAACGCTGGACGGTTATACTTACTACTACTCGCATCCGGCGCTGAGCACTACGGCCACGCTCACACGCAGCGAACAAACCCTTACCTTGCACGGGGATACGTGGTTCGACCATCAATGGGGCAACTTCAACCATTGCCAATTGGCCTGGAATTGGTTCAGTTTTCGCCTGGACGATGGCGGCTATGTCATGATCTTCCACACGTTGGACGCCCAGGGCGAGCCAATCCCCGATCTGGTCGGCATGACCCACATCGATCCACAAAGTGGCGACATGCACTATTGGTACGGGGACAACACGCTGAGCGCCCGCCCTTTGCGCTATTGGCAAGACCCACAAAGCAACATTCAATATCCGGTGGTCTGGGAACTGCAAACACCCATCGGCGCGTTTGGTGTGTTGCCGCTCTTTGACAGCCAAGCCATGCCCACCTCCCATCAACCGTACTGGGAAGGGATGATCAGCGTGCGCGAGGGTGGCTTGACAGGAGCCGAAGTTGGATTAGGCTATCTGGAAGTGACCCGACCGCGTTAAAATAGCCGTGCGTTAGCGCATAATGCAGGATATGACGAGGACAAATCGATGAGCACAGTCAAAATTGCTTTTGGCACGAACGACGACGCCGTCACTTTGAACAACCGCTTCGGGCAGGCGCCCAAAGTGGTGGTCGTCACCGTGGAAGATGGGCGTGAGGTGGCGCGCGAGGTGCGCGACAAAGAACACCACGACCATGATCACGAACATCACCACCATCACCACCACCATCGCCACGAACATAACCACGAGCATAACCAAGACTGCCAGGGGCGCGGCTGCGAGGAACACGAGCATCGC
>CAZZNC010000101.1:0-7764 GCA_964655405.1 uncultured Anaerolineaceae bacterium
AGGCGCTCAGTACATGACCGCTTGCCATACCGCATCCAGCGCCATCAGCGCGGTGAGGTTTTGCAGCCCGTGACCGGACTGCAACGCGCTCGGCTCGCGGTAGTCCGGCGGAGCATAGCTGAGGTGGATGCCGTCAGGCAACAAACCGCGCACGGGGATGCGCTCGGCAGCTTTGCTGAAGTCCCACAGCGGGATGCGGTACTCAGCAGCCAGCGCGCGGATCATTTCGTTCATCGCGTCGCTGCCCTCCAAGCGGTCAGCTTTCGTGCCCAGCACCGGAATTGTCCCGCGCTCAATGGCGAATTCGATCACTTGGCGTAAATTGGCCTCGAAAAGCTGTGGGCTGCCCACCTCGTTCGTGCCCAGCCGGATCAACACCACGCTGGGGCGGTTGAGCCGAAATTCGCACGCTAGCGGCGTTTCGCCTGCGTTGCAATAAGCAGGATTGGCCCACATCGGATCGAGCACCGCCCACACATGGTTACCCGACCATGCGACCATGCTTTCGCGCCCGAACGACCCCGCAAAATGATCGATCACGCCTTGCAAGTTCTCATACGGGCCGAGTGCGTATTCGCCCGTATCGAACTTTGCCAAGAAGAAGGGCGGCAAACTGTTGCAGTCCCCGATCTTGGAAAAAGCACGCGGATTGTTGCCCAGCGCCAGCCCGCGCACATAGATTTCGCGCACGTTCGGCCCGCCGGTGGAAATGATGCCCGCGCCGAGCCACTGGGCCGTTTGCGGCTGGAGGATGCCCAAGTCTTCGGCTTGTGCCAATGCTGGGTCGGGCGAGGAAACAACGGCTGGGGCCGTGTCCAAAACCTGTGCAGCGGCGGAGACGGCGGTTGTCTCCACACCGATCAAGCCCAAGTCCGGCTGACTGAAACCGCCGGCCTCGTTGGGCGGGTGCGCCGTCGGCACCACAGCCGACCAGTCGGCATCAACACCCAGCAGCCCCAAATCGTCATTTTCCGCCGTCGGTAGGGCGGCGTTCACAGTATAGCCTTGCGGGATGCGCAGCACCTGCCCCACAGTGATCATATTGGGATCACGCAGGCCGTTGGCCTCCATCAGCGTCCAAACACTGAGGTGATAGCGGAGCGCAATGCGGTAAAGCGTTTCCCCGGGTTGGACGGTGTGCGTCGTCCAGCGGATGCCATCCTGCGCAGCGACGGGCACAAGGGCGTTTCCCAACAGGAACAGCATCAGCAGCAGCCCAATCCCCACGCGACGTTTCATCGTTCTACGTTTCCTACCAAGGGGTGTTGGCTTCAAACAAGGCGCGGTGCGGGAAAACCATGCGTGCCGTATTGTAATCCTTGTGACGCAGCGCACGCTGGTTGGCACGCTCAAAGTCGTGGTGAATGTCCTTCAGCCGCGCGATCTGTCCAGTGGCCGGTTGACGTGAGAAGATCACCACAGCTACGGACAGATCCCCGGGAACAAAGACCACGTGTTTGTCGTCGGAGAGTGCCTTTTGTGCGGGAGCGGGAAGGCCGCGTTTTTGGATTACGGCGCGCAAACGTTGCAATACGGCCTCCAATTGAACCTGGCGCATTTGCAACGTGCCGGTGATCGCGATCTGCGTACCGCTTTCCAGATCGTAAATGGCGTAAGAGAGCGGTACGGCGGCGTAATGCTGTTTGAGAAACTGCGTATGCCCCGGTTGGATCACAGCTTGCCAGGCTTGGCTGTCGGGGTCGCGTTCCAACAGCCGTTCGGTGATGTTCCGTTGCTCGCTATAACGTGCATAAATGGCGTCGAACTGTGCTTGGTTGAGCTTGCCTTCGGCAAATTCATTCGCCAGCCGCGCCATTTTTTCACGCAACTTAATCAACGCATCTTCGGCCCGTTGCAATCGTTCGCGCGGCGTGAGCGGGCGTTTGATGTCGCGCGTGGGAGGTTGGGGCGGCAAAGGCGGAGAGGCGTCGTGCGGCTCTGTAGTGGGTGGTTCTGGGCGAATCGGCGAAAGGGGCGTTTGGGCGTGCGATGGGCCGGTGGCAGGCGTCGGCGGGGTGGCTGGCACATGTTCTGCCCCATGTCGTGCCGGATCGTTTTCCTTGTGCTTATCTTGCTCGTTCACCGTATAGGGCCTCAAACCAACTTACCCAACTGGCGTGCTCTACTGTTTAGCATCCGGTCGACGTTACTATAGCAAAACTCCAACAACGGCGAAAGCGCGGCCAGTTCGAACGGGAACTGAGGACCGCCAAGGAATGGCTGGCCGCCACTGCTGGCGGCCTGAAACCTCGCCGGCTGATTTGAATTCCCAGGACACACCACCTGCTACAGCGCGTTTGACACACTTGGGGCGGCCAGTATAATCGAGCAGCCTTTCCACAGCACACAAGCGAAAATAAGGATGGCGGTATGCGTGAGATAGTACAGATCGCCTGGGCACGTTGGCAAGTGATCGGCGCAGCGTTTGGAGATTTCCAAGCGCGGTTGTTCGCGGTGCTCTTTTACTTCACACTCTTTGCCCCTTTCGCGGTAGGGATGCGCTTGTTCAGCGATCCGTTGCAGTTGCACAAGCCGCCGACGACTTGGCTGGAACGCAAAGCGGTTGGGCACACGCTGGAAAAAGCACGCCAACAGTTTTGACGGTAACGACGACACAACGAGAGAGACAATGAACATCCTAGGAGTTTCCTGCTTTTACCACGACTCTGCCGCCGTTTTGTTGCGCGATGGAGAGATCGTCGCGGCTTCGATGGAAGAGCGCCTTTCTCGCAAGAAACACGACAACGGTTTTCCTACGCGCGCAATTGACTTTTGCCTGCGTGAAGGCGGCCTCAGCGGGCCGGAGCTGGACTATGTGGTGTTCTATGAAAAGCCCATGGTCAAAGTTGGGCGCATCTTGCAAACCGCACTGGGCACGTTTCCGCGCTCTTGGCGTATGTGGCGCGAGGCCGTAACCACGTATATCAGCGAAAAATTTTGGATCAAGAGTCTGCTCCAGCAACGCCTGGGCGTGCAGCCCGAGCAGATTTTGTTTTGCGATCATCATATGTCGCACGCGGCCAGTGCATTTTTCGCTTCTCCATACGAAGAAGCCGCCGTGCTGACAGTGGACGGCGTGGGCGAGTGGACAACCACCACCGCCGGTTTGGCAAAGGGCAGCTTCGACGGCAACACCCCCAACACCCTCGATCTTTTCTGGGAAGAACGCTTTCCGCATTCCTTGGGGTTGCTGTACTCGGCGTTCACAGCCTTCATGGGCTTTCGCGTCAACAACGGCGAATACAAGCTCATGGGCATGTCCCCTTACGGCGACCCGACCCAGGTGGACAAAGTCAAACGGTTGATCACGCTGAACGACGACGGCAGTTTTCACCTGAACATGGACTATTTTTCGTTCCACTATTCGGCCACACACACGTATAACGACCGCTTTGTCAAGCTCTTTGGCGAACCGCGCGTGCATTCCGAAGAGTTCTTCACCGCCCGCAGCGACCCCCGCCGTGCGCACGAAACCGAAGCCGTGCAGCGCAACCAATACTATGCAGACATCGCACGCAGCATTCAGGCGGTCACCGAAGAAACGCTGATCCACATGGCAAACGCCCTGCACAAGCGCACCGGCGCGCGCTATTTGGTGATGGCAGGCGGCGTGGCGCTCAACAGCGTGGCAAACTACAAAATTCTGCAACAAACGCCCTTCGAGGATATCTACATTCAGCCCGCCGCAGGGGACGACGGTGGGGCACTGGGCGCGGCACTGTGGGCCTACCACATCGTGCTGGGCCAGCCGCGTAAACTGGTCATGCGCCACACGTATTACGGCCAAGCGTACTCCGACGACGAGATACGCGCCTTTTTGGAAAGCGAAGGCATCCCCTATCGCTACTTTGAGGACGAGGACGCCTTACTCGACCACATGGTGGACGAAATCCTCGACCAAAAGGTGATCGCGCTCTTCCAGGGCCGCTATGAGTGGGGGCCGCGTGCGCTGGGCAACCGCAGCATCTTGGCCGACCCGCGTCGCGCGGAAATGAAGGACATAGTCAATCGCAAGATCAAGTTCCGCGAACCGTTCCGCCCCTTTGCGCCGGTGGTGTTGGCAGAGCGTGCTCAGGAATATTTCGAGTATCCTGATGTGGAGCACGCCTATTTGCCGCGCTTCATGTTGGCGGTCAGCCCCGTAAAGCCGGACAAAATGGATGTTGCCAAAGCCACCACGCACGAAGGCGGCACAGGACGCTTGCAGACCATTGACAAGGAAACCAACCCGCGTTATCACGAGATCGTGCGCCGCTTTGGCGAGGCAACCGGCGTGCCGATCCTGATCAACACGTCGTTCAACTTGCGCGGCGAACCGATTGTCGCTTCTCCGGCCAATGCCTGGTGGACCTTTAGCAACAGCGGCATTGATTGGCTGATGCTGGGGCGTTTTCTGGTTGGCAAAGAAGCAAAGAAGTAGGGGAGGTTGGGGCAATGAGCGAGCAGTCGAGACAAAACAAGGTGGGCGCGTTAACAGGGTTACGCACGCGCTTGGGTATCCTAGGCGAGCTTTTCGCCTTCCTGTGGGCAGCCAAAATGTGGTGGCTGATCCCGATGATCGTTGCGTTGATTGTTTTCGCACTGGTGATCGTGCTTGGGACGTCGAGCGGTGTCGGCCCACTGATCTATACCTTGTGGTAAGGGGGAGCAATGGTAAACTGGCTGATCGCGGTAACAATTGGAGCGGCGTTTGGTGTGGTGTTGGGCGTGAAGATCGCGCGGGACTCCAACGCCAAGTTGTCCGTGCAGGGAGGCGCTCCGGCGCAGCTTTTCCACTATCTCGCCAGCGCCTCATTGAGCGCATTATTGCCCTACATCATCGCGGGGGTGGTGGTGGGGCTATCGTTCCTGGCTTTGGTCGGAACGGCTGTGGGTTTCGTTGCTTTGACGGGGTTGTTTTTGCTGCTGTACGCAGCTTTTGAACGCAAAACCCAAGCGTCCTCCGCACCTTAGAAATTTGAGCGACCTGAAACATGCGGCGCAGCCCAACCGAGCTGCGCCCTTGTTTTTCTGCCCTGCGCATACTTCACCGCACTATCCGCGCGTTCCTGCCGACAAACCGCGACCGCTGCACTTGCCCCACCTGTGCTCTTATAGTATGCTGACTATGTACTCAAAGCATAGGTTTTCCCCTCAAGCAATCGCAAGAGGACAGGCGTCGTCGGAGGAAGAAAAGGAGTTGGACAATGGCATTGCTAAGTTTGATGCGGGCGGTGACACTGTTCAATGGCCTTTCCGATGAGCAACTCCAACGCTTGCTTGCGATCAGCGAAGAAGAAGTTTTCCACACCGGCGATGTCATCGTGGAACAAGGCGAACACGGAGACAGGCTGTATTTCATTGCCGAAGGCCAAGTGGAAGTGCGCGTGCGCCAAGGACACGGGCAGATCGAACGTTCGCAAGTCTATCTGGGGAGAGGACAACTCTTCGGCGAAATGGCATTGTTAGACGAAGGGCCGCGCTCGGCGACGGTCCGGTGTTGCCATGACCCGACCGTGCTCCGCTCGATCCATTCGCAGGCATTCGATGCGCTTTGCAGCAACGATACAGCTATCGGCTATGTCGTGATGCGCAACATTGCGCGAGACTTGTCCTTCAAGCTCCGCCACCGCAACTTGGCGCTCGGCGCAAGCGGTGAGTAACTGGCGGAAACGAGGAATGCACCGATGATGACTTACAAAGTGAGCTACGTTGTGATCGGTGGTGAGTACCCAGGCGCTATCGTAAACGAACTCAAACGCCCCCAAGTCGGGGATCACATCGAGATCGGGCAGGTTACCTTTGAGGTTGTCGAGGTGCAGGAAGTCGTACCGCCTCGCGGAGACTTCGCGTTTCTCCACGCGACGGTCAAACCTGTGAAGCCGGTTTCAGCCACTGAAGGCGAAAACGCCTAGTTTCCCGCGCTGGCATAACGGCGTTGTTGGGCGTCGCTGATGAACGCTTTTCACAACGTGATACGCATTTCCTTCTTTACGCAGCCAACAGGAGCATACAATCCGCGCAGCCTGACGGTTTCGAGAAACTTTGTTTTGACTGCGAACAAAGTTTTCGCTACAATGAATGTAACAGCGCTTTTGTATCTATGCGCTTGCCGGGAGAATTAGAGTTTGCAACAAGGAGGTGCTGCGTCCTAAATTCTGTTTTGGCTGTCCACTGCACGATATTCAGTATCTGTTTAGGAGAGACCAATCCATGAAAAAGTTCCTTAGCGTTTTTTTGGTATTGACGCTGGTGGTGGTTGGGCTGGCTGCGGCCACGCACACCCAAGCACAGGAAAAAGTCACGCTGGTGATCGAAAGCTGGCGTAACGACGACCTGGAAATTTGGCAAGATACGATTATTCCCGCCTTCAACGCGCACTATCCCGACATTGAAGTCGTCTTCTCTCCGTCCGCTCCGACCGAATACAACGCGGCGCTCAACGCCAAGCTCGAAGGCGGCACAGCGGGCGATTTGATCACCTGCCGTCCGTTCGACTTGTCGCTCGATCTGTTCAAAGCCGGTCACTTGGCTTCGCTCAATGACTTGGCGGGCATGGAGCACTTCGGCGATGTGGCGCGCAGCGCTTGGATCACGGACGACGGCTCGGATGTCTTCTGCGTGCCGATGGCCTCGGTGATTCACGGCTTCATCTACAACAAAGCCGCCTTTGACGAGCTGGGGCTGGAAGAACCGGCCACCGAACCGGAATTCCTGGACTTGCTTCAACAGGTGAAGGACGACGGGACGTATGTGCCGTTGGTGATGGGCACGAAAGACCTGTGGGAATCGGCGACGATGGGCTACCAGAACATCGGCCCGAACTACTGGAAGGGCGAGGAAGGCCGCTTGGGCTTGATCGATGGCACAGTGGGCTACAACGAAGACGGTTTCCTGGAAGCGTTCCAGGCGCTGGCCCGTTGGTCCCCCTACCTGCCGGACGGGCACGAGGCCATCAGCTATCCGGATGCGCAAAATATGTTTGCGCTGGGCATGGGCACGATCTATCCCGCCGGCTCGTGGGATATCGGCACGTTCCGTAACATGGACCTGGACTTCGAAATGGGCGCTTTCAAGCCGCCTGTGCCCGAAGGCCAAGACGATTGCTATATCAGCGACCACACCGATATCGCCATGGGACTGAACGCTGATAGCTCGCACCCAGAAGAAGCACGTACTTTCTTGGAATGGCTGACCACCGAAGAATTTGCCCAACTGTATTCCAACGCGCTGCCCGGGTTCTTCACGCTCTCCGATCACGAAGTGTCGCTCGAAGACCCCTTGGCGCAGGAATTCGTAGATTGGCGCAAGGTGTGCAACTCGACGATTCGCTCGTCCTATCAGATTCTCTCGCGTGGTGATCCGAACAACGAGACCGATCTGTGGACTTACAGCGCTCAGGTCCTCAATGGCGAAATCTCGCCTGAGGATGCAGCGGAAGCGGTCGAGGCCAACCTGGCTTCGTGGTACGAACCACAAGCCGAGCACTACCAAGCGGCCCAATAAGCTCAAGTGTGAGATAGGTATAGGTGTCGGCAGGAAACGCTGCCGACACCTTAACTTTGTTTGGTGGAGAGAAGCCGTAATGAACATATCTGCGCCGACGAAACGACGTCCATTTCCTATGCACATTGTGGTGTTTCTAGCCCCTGCCGTCATCCTTTACACGCTCTTTATGGTGTACCCTTTGATAGACTCGTTACGGCTAAGCCTTTACGCCACCAATGAAAGCCACGAAGAAGTTTTTGTTGGACTAGAAAATTATCAGCGCCTTTTTACCGACCA
>CAZZNC010000102.1:0-7746 GCA_964655405.1 uncultured Anaerolineaceae bacterium
AACAGTGGGTTGGGCAAGAAATCCTCGGATCGCGTCACGTCGTCGGCCACCACGATGGTTTGTTCACGGGCAGCACGGGTCACGATGCTACGTGGGTGCTCCAGCGCGATGCGGTGATGGCGTTCCACCATTTGCTGGCCGGCTTCGCCCGCCCCAGCCGCCAAGTTGAGGAAGCCGCTTTCCTCGTCCAACAAGTAAATGTGTGCATGGTAAAGGCCGAAACGTTCCTTCACGGTGTTGGAAACGTCCCAGAGCAGTTTTTCCACATCCAGCGAGACGGCAATTTCCGCACCGACTTCGGCCACAGTCTGCATGTTGTCTGCCAATTGGCGTGTTTCTTCCAACAAGCGCTCGCGCTCAACTTCGGCGCGCAGACGCTCGGTGATGTCTTGGAAGCTCACCACCGCGCCGACGATCTGACCTTCACGCTTGAAGGCACTTACCGACAGCGCTACGGGGAAAGACGTGCCGTCTTTGTGCCAGAAGAGTTCACCGTCTATCACGCGCGGAACGCCATCGTGGAGCGTAGCGTAGATGGGGCATTCCTCGTGCGGGTAGGGCGAGCCATCTTGACGGGTGTGGTGCACCATTGGATGGTGCGCTTGGCCGCGCATTTCCTCTTCTGAAAAGCCGATCATGCGTGCGGCAGCCGGGTTCACAAAAGTGACGTTCCCGCTGCGGTCTAGCCCGAAGAAGCCTGCTTCTGTGGTGCGCAAGATCAAGTCTAACCGGTCGAGTGCGGCGCGCGTTTCGTCGAAGGCGCGGAACTGTTCCAGTGTCAAGGCGATACGGCGTGCGGTGCTTTCCAGCAAGCGCTGCTTGTCTTCCGCTGCTTCACTTTCCACTTCGATAGTGCCAATGACCTGTCCGCGCAATGTGATCGCTTGGGTCAGATGGTGCTCGGAGCTGTCGTCCGGTGAAGCGGGCGGGGTAGCGTCTTCAGCATCGGATACGGGCAGCATTTCTGCTGTAATTTGTTTAACGTCGCTCAAATCGTAGTGGTAGCCGATGCGTTCTTCTTCGGTCAAGCGGCCCAAGTAGCGTTCCCAGGCCTCGCCGGTCAAGCGGCGGCTGAGCATCTCAGCGCGTGCGGTGGCTTGTTGCATCTCGCGGTAGGCTCGTGCACTGGCTACAGCCGTTGCAACGTAGCTTGCCATAGCCTCGAAAACCGGCAGGTTGTCGGTGTGGAAGACGTTGGGTTTGTTGGCTTGCATGTCGAGCACGCCGATTACGCGGTCTTCCACAATCAGCGGCACGGCAACTTCGGAGCGTGTGGCCGGCAACAAGGGGTTGGGCAGGTGAATGTCGCTCTGGGCGGTATCTTCAACCAGCACAGAGCTTCGGGCGTGCACTGTGCGGGAAACAATGGACGTTTCGCGCAAGTCCAGCCGGTGCCGGTATTGGAGCAATTGCTCGCCGACCTGTCCGGTGCCTGCGGCCAACACCGCGTAGCGCCCAACATCGTCCAGCAGGTAAACCTGCACATAGTACAGGTCGAATTGTTCGCGGATGTATTCCATCAGGTGAGACAAAAGCTGTTCGTGTTGCAACGTGCTGGTTGCCAATTGTCCCACACCCAGTGTCAAGAACACATCGCGTGTGCGAGCTGCGACATTGGCTTCTAGCGTGTCCACCAAGTCACGTAGCCGCGTGGTCATGGCGCGGAAGGCGAGAGACAGTTGTTTGGTTTCGCCCGTTCCCAACACAGGGATTTCCGCTTCGAGTTCGCCGCCAGCTACACGACGTGCGATGCTGGTAAGCTGCGTCAGCGGATGCGTCAGGCGCGTGGCAACAAATACGCCGAAGAGGGCCGCCAGCAGAGCCAGCCCAGACGTGACGTAAATAATAGTTCGACGGGTCTGGTAGTTGGGCATTAAGGCTTCGTCAAGGTGCTTTTCGGCGACCAAGGCGGTTTGCAGCTCAGGTATCCAACGGTAGACGCCGATGACCTTCTCTCCGTTGTAATTCTCGTAAACGCCGCTGCCATCTTCACCGGCCAAAGCGCGATCAATGCCCTCGCTACGGACTGTGCTTCCAGGCTCAAAACCCTCGGTTCGGCTCGGCGTCAACAACATATTTCCGGTGCGTACCAAATAGGTTTCGCCGGTTTCGCCCAGCCCTGTGTGCACGCGCATCAGCAGTTGGATCAGGGCAAGATCGAGCCTGCCGGCCAACACTCCGACGACTTCGTCGTGCGTTTGAGCGCTGCGGTATATGGGTTGTGTTACGACCAACGACAGGTCGTCAAGCTCCGGATCGTAAAAGATGGGAGAACTGTAGGAGAGAGTTTGGCTGGGCAGAAAATAGGATTGTTGCTCCACGTTGAGGTCAAGACGTGTTTCGTTGGAAGAAGCCAGCACATTGCCGTTCAGATCGTAATAAAAGATCTCCGAAAAAAGCGGGTAGTTGGTCGAGGCGTCAACGAAGAGGCTGTTTAATGCGCGTTGCAACGACGAGTGGCTGACCGCTTCCGGATCGGAGAGAAGCACATAGCGGCGGTGTTGGCTTTCGCCCACGTTCAACAGCGACAAGGCGCGTTGGCTCAGGTCTGTCCAGGCATTGATTTCCTGGCGCTTGAGCACGATGATCGATTCCAATTGCTGTTGGGCTTGGTCTTGCGCCATCTTGCGAACGCGGGTAAACGCCATAGACAGCACGATGACGACGGTAAGAAAGACCAAAAGCACGGCCAAGATCGCCAGACGCCAACGCAAACGTTGCCATTGGGGGATTTGGGCCTCTGCGGCAGGCGGATTCGATGGTTGGGGTTGCACGGTTACACTCATAGCTCGCGCTCTTTAAGGCTGGGAATCGTAAATAAGTTCATAGCGACTGCTCGCAATATATCAAGACCGCTTGCGGGGATGCTCCGCAGCGTTAAGCGTTTGATGGTTCGTCCGATTGAGAGTTTCCGTCGTCGGTGGGCATCTGCAAGGTGATGGTCGTTGGTGCGCGCAACGCTTGCCCCAACTCTTGGGCTGCAGCTTGCAACACCTCGTCAATGCTGTAGGCGCTTTGCACATGCTGCATGATGCGGTTGAGCACACGCTCACGACGGCCTGTACGTTCAACTTCGGCAAAGAGCCGTGCGTTTTGGATAGCTACAGAAACTTGTCCGGCCAGCGTTTCCAGCACGGCGACCATCTCCGGTGTAAAGTATCCGACCTGATTGGCTTGTACGTCCAGCACGCCCAAGAGCTGTCCACCACTCAACAAAGGCAGGGCGGCTTCTGCTTGTGTTTCTGGCAACAAAGGGTTAGCCAGGAAACGCGGATCTTCCGGCGTGTTGTTGACGACGAGCGATGTTTTTTGGCGGGCGGTTTGTGCCACCAGACTTTGGGGAGATTCCAGGCGAATGTAGTGGCCCTGTTCTCTCATGATGCGTCCGGCTTCACCCGCGCCCTCGACCATTTGCAATACCTCTCCGCTTTCGTCCAGCAGATAGATATGGGCATGGTAAAGATTGAACGTCTCTTTGGTCAGTTCCACCACCTGGGAAAGCAGCACGTCCAAATCGAGCAGGGTGGTGATACGCTGTGAAACGTCCGCGGCAACGTGCAAGCTGCGCACTTGAGCTTCTAGGTGTGCCTGTGCTTGTTCCAGCTCACTCGCCATGCCGTTGAGAGCGTCGGAAAGCTCGTAAAATTCGCGTGGCCCTCGACCGCTGATGCGGTAATCCAAACGTCCGGCGCGGAACATACGCGCGCCGTTGACCAAGTTGCGCACCGGCGCCGTCACGTTGGCGCGCAGGTGAGCGAGCATCAACAGCGCCATGACCATAGCAACGGCAAGCCCAACTGCTAACGATGCCTGGATCGAATCGATCAGGCTGGCGTCCAACGGAGCGGCAGAAGCGCCAACGGTGATCAGATAGACGGGCGGGCCTTCTTCGGTGGGGTTGGTGAATTCGGCGCTGGTCCTATAGACGCTGCCGAAGCTCTTTACCTTTGTGCGCTGTGTCTCGTCCAGGTCTGGATGGCCCAGCGAAGCAAAAGTCACCCCCTTGTAAACCGGATCAGAGTGGAAGATCACTGTGCCGTCCGGCCAGGTCACCGTGATAAAGGCGATGTTGCGGTTGGTTTGCGCTAACGCGGTCAGCTGCGCATCAAGCTCGGTGATGTCTTCCATGCGCACAATCAAAGGGCTGACCGCCTCAATGATGTTTTCTACGCTGGCAATGAGCGCTTGGCTGCGTTCACGTTCGGCACGGACAAGCGCCGAGCGTTCCTGAACAACGTGGGTGACCTGAAGCGCTGCGGTTACCATCAGCAGCGATAAAACAATGGCGACGAAGAGTTGAGTTTGCAGGCTGAATTTTCGTAGCATAGAGCGGCCTACCTTATGACCTGACCATCAGGCCCGTAAAGCGTGGAAACCTGAAGCAATGAGATCGGGACGTTGATGTGCCAACGTTGAATGGCTTGTGTGTTGAGCACCAACTTCCCACGATGTTGCACAACAATATCAAGCTCAGAAGGGGCCTCACCAGCCAACACGCGCGCGGTCAGTTGGCCGGCCAAATATCCTTGCTCGTCTCCGGCTACCACCATGCCGCCCAGTGCTCCCTGGATCACCGAATATTCGGCCATCGCCACAACGGGAATTTGGGAATGTTCGACGGTCCAGGAAATGACCTCGGTGCTGTCCATTTTGTTGCCGCGTTCGTCCACCAAAGTGAGGTAAGAAACGACGACCAACACATCGGCATCTTGGTTTTGCAATACGTGCTCTTGCCAGTCGGCGAATGTGTCAACGGTTTGGACGCCGACTTCCTGGAAGTTGTGGGAAGCCTGGACACGTCCGCGATGCTCGGCAAGCCCCTTCTCGATATCCTGTTGGAGTGTTTCTTCTTTGCGGGAGGTGTCGCTAAGAAACACGATGCTTTCCGCGTCGGGCAGCACATAATGGATCCAGTCCAGTGTGCGCCCGAAAAAGAGCGTTTCCATCACGCCGGTGACGTTCGTGTGCTCCGACAAACCCCGGATCTCGTCAACGGGCGTGTTCAGCCCTGCAAAGACAAACGGAAGTGTCTCATCGTCCCACTTGGCAACGACCCATTTCACGGCCTGATCGTCGGTGGCAATCACAATGTCCGGCTCGAATTGTTCGATAGCCCGTTGAGCTGCCGCCGCGATATTCACCATGTAATCGCGGCTGGTGTAGTATTTGGCGTTCAACCAATACTCGTTCAGTTCTAACGTGCCGTCTTCAGTGCTGTAGCCCGCTTCGGCGAGTGCAGCCAAGATGCCCGCGTCCATCTGCTGAATCCATAGATCGTCTTCGCCAAAGCTGTGCAAAACGAAGACGCGCGCCGGTGTGTGGGCACGCGGAATGGACGATGTTGTCGGCGAGACGCGCTCCATACTTTGCGCCACTCCCGGCCACACGGTCAGTATAGCCACTCCCAGCCCGATCAGTGCGCGTGTGATTGCGCGTTTCATGGTGTTTGTGCCCTAATTGTTCACCTGCACAATAACTCTTGCCGAATTCTCCCACACTATTGCATAAGCTCAAAATAAAGTCAAATGAAAAACAAGATCAAATCACAATCTTCACAAATTTTTGGGCGTAACTTAACTCAGGATAACACATTCGTCTGGCAGGCGGCGGCGCTATAACGGAGTTCGGACGATGGCACAATGCAACTATAACGCCGGAAATCGGAAATAACGTTCAAGGCGATTGCATCGCCGCACGTTGCCTCAAAAGCATCACCCCTGCGCTGAAGCGTCGGGGGGCGTGTCCCATTCGCGTTCGTAATTGACCGCCAGCTTATCCAAGATCGCCTGCTCCAAATCAATGTCGGAAACGCTCGCCAGTTGCAACAGGTACAACGCCACATCCGCCAGTTCGCCCGCCAGTGCGTCGCGAGCGGTGATTGCTTCCCCCCATTGGAAATGTTCGAGCACCTCTGCCGCTTCGATCACAAGCGAAGCAGCAATGTTACGCGGCGTTTGCCGGCGCGGGGACTGCGGCGCATACCATCCCTTAGCCTGAACGAAAGCGTGCATTTTGCGTGTCAGTTCGGCAATGTCCATGTGATGACCATCCATTGGGAAATATGCAGCAACGTGGCCTCGGCCATTCGCCTCTGCCGAAGCGGTACGCTATTATAACGGTGCCAACGGAGAGTGGACAACGCGATTGCCAGGAAGGACGAACGCTTACCATGACCCAAGCTCATGATCCCCGTGAAGCGCGCGTACAAGACTTCCGCGCCGCCCAAGACGCCCAACAGGTGCTCATCCTAACCGCTGTTTCCCCGTTCAGCGTCAGCCAAGAACGCTTTGTCATCGTGCAACGCGAGGACGGCGTCCGTTTGATCGCGTGCCAGGGTTGCACACCGCGCACCGCGTTGGAACAAGGGCAAAGCCGCACTGTCGCGCCGGAAGTGTGGCAAACGTTCCAAACGGATTTGTCGCTGGCAGAAATGGCATGGACTGGGGACGCCATTCCGCCCAACGTGCATGACGGACTCACGTTGACCATGGAGCGCGCGGACGCGAAAGGTTATGAGCGCGTGCGTGTCGTAGCACCGCCGGAAGGCAGTCCCCATGCACGGCTGTTGGCGGCATGGGCACGTGCGTTTCCCGAGGTACGCCGCGTGTTAGGCTGACGGCGGGCACACGCCCTACGTTCCCCGCGCGGGTTATGATAAAATGACCGCATACACCCCGAACGTAACGCGCGGAAATGCTACACACGAGGGTAGGATGCTCGACCTGGGAATCGTGATCGTCAACTGGAACACGCGCGATCTGCTGCGCGACTGTCTGCGCTCGGTTTTCGCGTCCGAGGGAGCTATCCGCTTCGGCGTTGTGGTGGTAGACAACGCCTCCACCGACGGCAGCGCGCAGATGGTGCGGGACGAGTTTTCTCAGGTGCAACTGATCGCCAACACCGACAACGTCGGTTTTCCCCGTGCCAACAACCAGGGCTTTCGGCAATTCGGCTTTGCGCAAGGTTGCGGCAACGACGTGCCGCGCTATGCGCTGGCGCTCAACCCCGACACCGTGCTGCCACCGCGCGCGCTGGCCGATATGCTCGCGTATATGGACGCTGATCCTCAGATCGGCGTGGCAGGGCCAAAACTGGTGCTGCCCAGCGGCGAATTGGACTTGGCCTGCCGCCGCAGCTTCCCCACACCGGAGATCAGCTTTTACCGCATGGTCGGGCTTTCGCGTTTTTTCCCGCACAGCCGACGCTTTGGCCGCTACAACTTGACTTACCTCGATCCCGACGTGGAAACCGAGGTGGATTCGGTGGTGGGCGCCTTTATGATGGTGCGGCGCGAAGCGATCCAGCAGGTGGGCTTGTTCGACGAGGCGTTTTTCATGTACGGGGAGGACTTGGACTGGGCGTATCGCATCAAACAAGCGGGCTGGCGCGTCATGTACAATCCGCGCGTGCAAGTGCTGCATATCAAACGTGCGGCCAGTCGCCAGTCGGCACGCGCGCGCCGTGAATTTTACCGCGCCATGTTGATCTTCTACCGCAAGCACTACCGCGCTACAACCGCTTGGTGGCTGCATACGCTGATCATGCTGGGGTTGGCGTTGAAAGGAGGGCGCGCGCTGTGGCACGAATGGCTGCACCCCACACAGTAACTGCCTCCTCCGGACGTAATCGCCGCGTGCGCGGACTTTTACAGATCGCGCTGGTTTTCAGTGATGGGCTGACGCTGTCTTTGGCCTTTGTGGCGGGCTACTATCTGCGCGCGCGCTTGCCGTTGCCCGCCGTGCCACT